>DASVIK010000404.1:0-2060 GCA_036382135.1 Candidatus Limnocylindrales bacterium
GAGATGGACGAGGACGACGCGCAGTTCGACCTGATCGCCGCCGCCGAGGGCGAGATCGAGGTGCTCCGCGAAGGCGAGACGGCCAGCGAGGGTGAGGCCCGCCGCCGTCGGCGCCGCCGGGGCGGTCGCGGTCGGGGCAGGGGTCGTGGCGCCGAAGATGGCGCTCCGGAGAGCGAGGTCCGCGCCACTGGGCGTGAGCCGTCTGCGCCGGCCGGTTTCAGTGGCTCGGTCGAGGATGACCTGCCGCCGGCACCCCGCGCGCCGCGCGCGGCGGCCTTCGGGTCGGTGTGGGACTCGCAGATGGGAGTGCCGCGAACACCGGCACCCCTGGCCAGCCTCCCGGCGGACGACGAGTTCGACGACGAGCCCGCCATCCCCGAGTACCTCATCGCCGAGCGCCGTGGCAATCGCGGCTCCGGCGCCCGGACGAGCGGCGGCGGTCGTGGCGGCTATGCCGCGGCGGTCGATCGCGAACGCTACGGGCGAGGCGGCTCGAGCGGCATCAACCGCTATCCGGACGTGAGCGCCCGGACCGGGTCCGCCCCATCGGGCGGCTCGGGCGGGTCCGGGGGCCGTGGCCCTCGCGACGGCGGTCGGGACAGTGGACGGCGGGACGACCGTGGCTACGGCCGCGGCGGCGACCGACCGGCCCGAACCGATCGACCGATGGGTGGCGCTCCGCGCTCCGGTGAGCAGTGGAGCGAGGTCCCGCCGGAGCTCGAGGCGATGCTGCGCGCGCAGCTGGCCGCCAAGAACGCCGGCTCCGCCTCGGGGCCACGAGGCCAGGCGCCGCGTGAGCGATCGATGGATCGAGCGCCGTCGGAGGCTCCGAACTCCGGGCCAACGGCCGGGAGCGCAGCGCCAGCCGCCGAGCCAGTTCGGCGCGGGCGTGGTCGTCCGGCCGGAGCGGCCGTGACGGGTGCGGCCGCCGGGCGGGCCGAGGGCTCAGCCACGGCATCCCGTGACGAGGCCCCGGCTCCGAAGCGTCGGACGACGCGCGCCAAGGTCGACGCCTCGGGGTCGGCGACCGCCGACGCTCCGGCTCCGGCGGCGAGCGCAGCCAAGCCACGCGTGACGCGGGCGAAGGCGGCGACGCCTTCGGGCCCGACCGAGGCCGCGGCGACGCCGAAGCCACGGGCGACCCGCGCGAAGAGCACGGTCGCCGCCCCGGCGAAGGCCGCTGCGGCGCCTCGGCGCCGGGCGACCAAGGCCGCGCCGAGCTCCTCGGACGAGGCCTGAACCGGGCACCGATCCGATGACTGGGGTGCTCACTCGCGGTCAGGAGCCGGCGATCGCCGCCGTCCGCTCGATGATCGTCGGGGGAGCGCCCCACGCCATCCTGCTCACGGGTCCCGGTTCGGTCGGCAAGACCACCCTGGCCCTCGATCTCGCCGCGGGACTCCTGTGCGACGCCCCGCTCGCCGCCGATCGGCCGTGCCGGGCCTGTCGGGCCTGTCGGCGCGTCGCGAGCGGCAACCACCCCGACCTCCACCGGCTCGCACCGGGCGGACTCGGGAACCAGATCAAGCTCAAGTCCACGCTCGCCGACCCGCGGCCCGGAGTGCTCGATCTCATCGAGGAGCTCAGCCTCATGCCGATGGAGGGCGGGGCGCGGGTGGCGATCGTCGAGGGCGCCAGCCGGATGAACGAGGACGCCCAGAACGCGCTGCTCAAGACGCTCGAGGAACCGCCGGCGGGCGTGGTCATCGTCCTCTGCGCTGACGATGAGGAGCGGTTGCTGCCGACGATCCGCTCACGCTGTCAACGGATCCGCCTGGGCACGCTGAGTGGCCGCGAGATCGAGACCTGGCTCGTCGACCGTGCGCTCGCCGACGCGCCCACGGCCGCCCGCGCGGCCCGCCTGGCCGACGGCCGACCCGGCCTCGCCCTCTCGTACATCCGTGCGCCCGAGGCCCTGGCCGCCCGCGCCGAGCTCGATCGGACCCTCCTGGACATGCTCGCCGCGCGACCGTCGGCGCGGCTCGCGGCCCTGGTCGGGCTCCTGGCCCGGTCGCGCGACCTCGCCACCGCGCTCGCGACGGCCGGCCTGACCGCCGAGG
>DASVIK010000405.1:0-10820 GCA_036382135.1 Candidatus Limnocylindrales bacterium
GCGTGAGCTGGCGCTGCCGGACGAGGACGAGGCCAGGCGCGAGCTCCGCGCCCTGGGTGGCCCGGTGGTGGGCGCCCGACGGCGACGTGTCGATCATCCGATCCCGCCGGTCCACAGGGCGTCCTGCCAGGCGACGAGCAGCTCCCGGCGGTGTTCCGGCCGGTCGGGCAGGCGGAGCGGGACGTCGCGCAGGTCGATGAGCAGCCCGCCGAGTCCGCCACCGACCTCGACCGAAAATCGCCGGCCGCGCGTACCTAGGACGACCGGCTCGGTGAACACGAACTCGGCCGTCGCGACCTGCCCGGGCGGCAGGTCCACCAGCTGGAGCGCCCCGGGCACGAGGTCGAGCTCCGATAGGCCGGCCCCGGCCCGGATCGTCAGGCGCCCCGCGCTCCGGCCGGCCCGCAAGCCCTGCGGCGAGATGACACTGCCGAGCGGGGCCAGCAGGTCGTCGGCCAGGTCTTCCATCAGCCGCTGTCGCTGGGACTCCTCGGGGACGACGCCGAGCGGCGCGAGAAGCCGGGCGTGGTCGAGGGCGAGCTGGCAGGCGGCCGGCCGGCGCAGGGTGTCGGCGAGGGCGAGCGCGACCGCCGGTCCGGGGGCCACCGCGAACGCCCCGCCCGTGGCCACGATGAGGTCCGGCGGCGGCAGGTCGTCGAGTGCCGGTGTCGCTTCCACGAGCCGGACGAGGGCGGCCCGCGCGGCCGCCAGGCGAAGGGCGGCACCGTCGCCGTCCGCGTCGCCCCACGGGGAGCGTCGCAGCTCGGCAAGCCGGTCGCGCAGGCGGATCCGGTCCATCGCCACCGTGGACCAGGCGAGCACGCCACCCACCGCGTCCTCATCGAGCATCTCCGGCACGAGCCCCGCCTCGGGGACGACCGCGGCCCGCCACGCCGTGCCGGCCGGCTCATCGGTGTCGGTCGGGGGCGTCGGCCAGGCCGCGATCCGTGCGCCGGCATCGAACCCGATCGACACCGTCTCGACGCGCCGGCCCACGATGCCGGCCAGCGTCGCCGTGGCCCGGACGATCCCGCCGAGCGCATCGCTGGGTCGGGCGCGCAGGCGGTCGAGGAACCCCACGAGCGGGTCGTCGATCCCGGCGTCCGAGCCCGGACCCGGGGCGAAGCAGCGGGTCGAACCCCCGGCGCCGTCGTCGGGCTCCGTCTCGGGCGGCGCCGACGTGGCCAGGCCGCCGCTCAGGACGAGGGTCACGTCCGGCCGGCGCTCCTCGAGCGCGGTCAGCAGCGCGGTCAGGATGGCGAGCCGGCTGCGCTCGGCACCGGCCGGCGGATCGAGCGTCCCGGCGAGGACCGTGCGCACGCCCGGGTCCAGGGCGAGCCGCAGGAGCTCGAGTGGACCATCGCGCTCGGCACTGCCCGACGATGTCCGCCAGCCCGCGGCATGCGCCGCGCGGACGAGGCGCTCGCGGGTCGCCTCGGTGGCCGCGAGCACGGCGACCCGTGGCGGCGGCGCGCTGCGCGCGACGAGCCTGGGCCAGCCCGCGGCGGCCCCGAGATCGGCCGCTCCGATCTCCCGGCCGATCGCTGCGTCGGCGGCGAGGACGCGCTCGACGACGCGGTCGAGGATGGCCTCGAGCGGGATCCCGGCCGGCAGGGCCAGCGCGCCCAGGAGGCGCCAGTGGCCGGAGACACGCCCGACAAGTGCGGCGGAGGTCGTGGCGGCGCCCTGATCGATCGCGAAGAACGCCTGCGGTTCGCTCACCCGCCTATGCTACCCGGGCCCACCCGGTACGGGCCTGCCGGGGCCGCGCTCAGGCGTCCCAGCCGGTCTCGCCCTCGAGCTCCTCGAGGCGTTCGATGAGCTGCTCGATGCCGTCGTCGTCGGCGAGGATCTCGCTCGCGGTCGCGAGCTCGCCCCCGAAGAAGCCGCGCAGGACCGGGTCGAAGAAGAGCATCGCGTTCGCGCCGAGCGGCCGGTACGGCCGGCTCGCCTCGAGGAAATGGACGGCCGGTGTCGTCAGGCCGCGCAGCTGGATCTCCCGGGCGAGCTCCTCCACGAGCTCGTCGCGCAGGTCTTCCGGTGACGCCATGGGGCCGGTCATGGGCTCGTCCCCACGCGGCCGGGCTCGGTCGCCGAGACCGCCGTCTGGAACGCCTGGTAGGTCGCCGCGCCCCGGAGGGCGAAGATGACGTGGTTGAGCATCGGCGCGACAGAGAGGGCATCGCGCACGCCGGCGACCGTGATCATCGCCGCCTCGTCGAGCGGGAACCCGCCGACGCCCGTGCCGAGAGCCGGGAACGCGATGCTCGTGACGCCCAGGTCGCCGGCCCGGTCCATCGCGCTGCGTACGGCCGCGGCGATCGCCGCACCGTTCGTCCGACGGGCCACGTCGATCGAGACGGCGTGGATGACGTAGCGTGCGGCCAGCGTGCCCGCGGTCGTGACGATCGCCCCGCCAAGCGGGACGGGGCCCTGGCGCACCGCGGCGAACTCGATCGCGTCACCGCCCCGCCGCTTGAGCGCTCCGCCGACCCCGGTCGACATCCAGAGTGCGGTGCTCGCGGCGTTCACGATGGCATCGACCTCGAGGTCGCAGATATCCCCGTTCCAGAGTTCGATTCGGGCGGCCACAGGTGGATCTCCTCCGTGAGCGTCCTCAGGCCCACCGGTACGGCCGAGGCATGGTACACCCGGGGCAGGCGCTGGGACATCTGGGTCACCACCTCCCACGATATGCTGGTGCGTTCCTGCGCCAGCTCGGCTGCGCCGATCGCCGCGGACCCGAGCGGCCCGGTCTGTTCGCCGAGCAGGACGAACTCGTCGTCGACCGTCACGGGCGGTCCCGGGATGTCGGTCACGTCGGCCAGGACCGCGTCCATCGCCACGGTCCCGACGAGTGGCACCCGGCGGCCGCGGACGAGCGCTCCGGCACGGTTCGAGAACGCCCGCACCCAGCCGTCGCCGTAGCCGACCGGGAGGCTCGCGATCCGGGACGGCCGGACGGTCACGAAGCTCGGACCGTAGCTCAGCCCGTGGTCGGCGGGCAGCTCGACCACCCGGATCGGGCGCGCGTGGAGCGACATGACCGGGCGCAGGAGGGCCGCGACCGTCGCCGCGGCGGTCGCGGCGGCACCGGCTCGGCCGCCGCCCGCGACGAGCCCGTCGGGGACGAGCCCGTAGAGGCCCAGCCCGAGGCGGACCCGGTCGTATGCCGGGACCGAGACGGCCAGCAGGCCGCCGGTCGCCGCGAGATGCCGGATCGGGCCGCGAGCGCCCGACGGGAGCCCGCCGAGGGCCGATCCGACGGCGGCTTCGAACGCGACCGCCTGGCGGCGCGAGCGGGCCAGGTCGTCGGGCGCGGCCAGGTGCGACCACACCCCCGCGAGCTCGACCCGGGGCGTGGCCCGGATCGCGGCGATGGCCGCCGGCAGGTCGGCCGGGGCGATCCCCGCCCGACCGAGGCCGGTCTCGACCTCGACATGCACGACGAGCACGGCCCCAGCCGTCCCGGTCGTCGCCGCTCGCGCGGCGGTGAGCGTCCGTTCGAGGAGCGTCACGTCGGCGACCGTGAGCGCGAGCCGGGCGGCGAGCGCGTCGGCGACCCGGCCCGGCGGGATCGGGTAGAGGATCAGGATCGGCAGCCCGATGCCGGCCGCCCGCAGCTGGAGCCCTTCGTCGAGCGTGGCCACGCACAGCCCCGTGGCGCCGGTACGCTCGAGCCAGGCGGCGACGATCGTCGCGCCGTGGCCGTACGCATCGGCCTTCACGACGGGCTCGACGCCGACGCCGCCGGGGAGGAGCCCGCGGATCGCGGCAAGGTTCCCGCTCAGCCGGTCGAGGTCGATCTCGAGCCAGGCGGTCCGTGGCAGGGGCGGCAGGCCGGCCGCGGCGAGACGCGCCTCGATCGGCAGGCTCAGGACCCGGCTCCCGGCCCGGCCTCGTCCCGCACGGCGAAGCCGAGCCGCCGTTCGCGTCGCCGCCGCTCGGCGATGTCGGCCAGGCGATGGCGGGCCAGGGCGATCTCGATCGGCAGGTCCGAGGCGAGCAGCCCCGAGTCGCCGAGCCGCTCCCTGACCGCCTCCCCGGCGAGGCCGTGGAGCATGACCCCGAGGCACGCCGCGTCGAACGGGCGCAGGCCCTGGGCGAGGAGCGAGCCGATCGTCCCGGAGAGCACGTCGCCCGTGCCGCCAGTCGCGAGCGCCGGGTTCTCGAACGGCGCGACGGCGACCTCGCCGGCCGGGGACGCGATGACCGTGCGGGCGCCCTTGAGCACGACGACGTGGCCCCATTCCTGCGCCGCGGCGGCTGCCGCCCGGGACCGTGCGGCGTCGTCCTCGACGAGGTCGCCATCCTCCTCCGGTTCGTGGCCGCTGCCGGAGCGCAGGCGCCGGAACTCTCCGACGTGGGGCGTGAGGACGGCCGGGCGGCGGACGCCGTCCCACCAGGCGTCGGTGGAAGCGAGCCCGCGCAGCGCCTCGGCGTCGAGGACGATCGGTGGCGCGGACGGCTCCTCGACCGCCACGAGCAGGTCCTCGATGAACGCCCTCGTCGCGAGACCGGGGCGCAGGCCCGGCCCCACCACGATCGCGTCGTGCTCGTGGTCGAGGATCCGGGTCACGGCGTCCTCCGGCTCAAGCGCCTCCACGTCGTCCTCGGGCAGCCCCATCGTCGTGGCCTCCACAACCTTGGCGGCGAACAGCGGCTGGAGCGACTCCGGGACCGCCAGGGTCACGAGGCCGGCACCCGCGCGGGCGGCGGCGCGGCAGACGAGGAGCGCGGCCCCGGCATAGTCGAGCGAGCCGGCCAGGACGAGGAGCTTGCCGAACGAGCCCTTGTGGCCGCGCCCCGGGCGGACCGGCAGGAGGGCGGCGGCCGCCTCCTCGTCGAGCTCGACGAGGCCCGGGACCGCGGATGCGGGCGAGCTCGCGGCCGTGGCCGCGCCACCCACCGGCCGGCCGAAGCCCACCGTGCGCTCAGGCACCGGGACCCGCCTCGGCGAGCTCCCGGAGCCGCTCGATCCGGGCGAGGATCCGCCGCTCACGGTCGTCGAGCCGCGCCTCGATGTCCGGCGGGAAGACGTACGCCCCGGCGGTCGTCCGGACGCCGAACGCGACGGCGACCGCGTAGTCCGATTCGTGGCTGATGGAGACGGCGATCCGGTCCATGCCCAGTTGGACCGCCCGGGCCGCCGCGCGGCCATGGAGGCGGACCGACGGCTGGCCCGTCGGCAGGCGTTCGATCTCGATGTCGCGCCAGCCGATGCCCCGGACGCCCAGCCCGAGGACTTTGGAGACCGCCTCCTTGGCCGCCCACCGGCCGGCCATCGTCTCGGCCCGGCCGCGGACGTGCGCGCGTTCACCGGGCGTCAGGACCCGTCGCGTGAACCGGTCACCGAAGCGGGCGAGGGAGGCGGCGATCCGCTCGACCTTGATGATGTCGATGCCGAGCTCCGTGGTGCCCGGCGGCACGAGGCCCGGCGGCAGTGCCGGATCGACCCGTTCGTCGGCGGCGGTCATCGGCCGATTCTGCGCTACTCGACCGTCACCGACTTGGCGAGATTGCGGGGCTGGTCGACGTCCGTGCCGCGGGCGACCGCCATGTGGTACGCAAAGAGTTGGAGCGGGATGACCGCCAGGACGGGACTCAGCACCTCGTGGGTGTCCGGGACCCAGCAGACCTCGTCCGCGAAGCGCTCGATCTGCTCGTCGCCCTCGGAGGCCACCGCGATGACCCGCGCGTCGCGAGCCCGGCCCTCCATGACGTTGCTGATGATCTTGTCGTAGACCGAGGAGCGGGTGGCCACGGCCACGAGCGGGCACTCCGCGTCGAGCAGGCTGATGGGCCCGTGCTTGAGCTCACCGGCCGCGTAGCCCTCCGCGTGGATGTAGCTCACTTCCTTGAGCTTCAGCGCGCCTTCGAGCGCCGCCGGGTAGGTGTACCCCCGGCCGACGAACATGAAGCCGCGCGAATTCACGTAGCGCCGGGCCAGGGCGCCGGCGCCGGCCGCGTTGTCGAGGGCCTTCTGGGCGGCCTCGGGGAGGGCTCGCAGGGCGCTTCCGAGCTCGAGCTCGGCGGCCTCGCTGAAGGTGCCCCGGGCCTTGGCGATCGCCGCAGCCAGGATGACCAGCGTCGTCACCTGGGTCACGAAGGTCTTCGAGGCCGCCACCGCGATCTCCGGGCCGGCCTGCAGGAAGAGGACCGCGTCGGCCTGGCGGGTGATGGCCGAACCGACGGTGTTGGTCACCGCGATGACCGTGCAGCCGCGCTCGCGGGCGAGCTTGGTCGGGGCGATCGTGTCGGCCGTCTCGCCCGACTGGGTCACCGCGATGACGAGCGTCCGTCCGTCGAGCGGCGGCGGCGCGTAGCGGAACTCGGAGCCGACGGTCGCCCGGGCCGGCAGGCCGGTCCAGTCCTGGAGGGCGGCCGCGCCGACGATGGACGCGTAGTAGGCACTGCCGCAGGCGATGAGCTCGATCCGGTCGATCTGGGTCAGCGTCTTCGCCAGGGCGGCGATCTCCTCGACCTCGATCCGGCAGTCTCGCGTCACCCGGCCGGTGATGGCCGCCCGGAGGGCCAGGGGCTGCTCGTGCATCTCCTTGAGCATGAAATGGTCGTAGCCGCCCTTCTCGGCGGCCTCGAGGGACCAGTCGACGGTCGAGACGACGCGCTCGCGCGGCGCACCGTCCACGCCGGTGATGATGACGCCGGCCGGATGGAGGTCGACGACGTCGCCCTCCTCGAGGAAGATCACCCGGTCCGTGTGGGCGAGGATCGCCGCGACGTCGCTCGCGAGGAAGGTCTCGCCCTCGCCGATGCCCACAACGAGGGGCACGTTCATCCGGGCGCCGATGAGCCGGTCGTTCTCGCCCTGGTGCATGACGGCCAGCGCGTACGCGCCCTCGACCTGGCGCAGGGCGACCCGCGTCGCCTCCGCGATGTCGCCGTCGTAGGCCTCCTCGATGAGGTGGGCGATCGCCTCCGTGTCGGTGTCGGAGCTCAGCCGGTGGCCGCGCTCGGTCAGGCCGTCGCGGAGCTCGCGGAAGTTCTCGATGATCCCGTTGTGGATGACCGTGATCCGCCCCGAGCAGTCGATGTGCGGATGGGCGTTGAGGTCGTTCGGCCGGCCGTGCGTCGCCCAGCGGGTGTGGGCCAGGCCGATCGCCGCGTGGGGTGTGCGGTCGGCGATCGCCGTCTGGAGGTTGACGAGCTTGCCGGCCCGCTTCTCGACGAACATGTCACCGCGCTCGTCGACGAGGGCGATCCCGGCCGAGTCGTAGCCGCGGTATTCGAGACGCTTGAGCCCCTCGATGAGGATGGGCCCCGCCTCGCGGGGACCTGTGTAACCGACGATCCCGCACATCTGGTCGTGTCTCCTCGCGTTACCCCGCGAAGGCACGCCCGGGGGTCGGGTCAGTTTAGACGTTCTCCGGCCAATCGGGCCAAATGATCGGCCAATTCCACGACAAGTGGTGCGTCGGTGCCTTCGACCATCACGCGCAGCGCGGGTTCCGTGCCCGAGGGGCGGACGAGGATCCTGCCTCCCGGGCCCAGGGCCGTCTTGGCGTCCTTGATCGCGCGCTGGAGGACGCGGTCGCCCTCCCAGTGATCGCGATGACGGGCGGCGACGGCTCGCTGTTGCTGGGGCAGGAGCGGGATCTGTGCCGCGAGGTCCCGCAGCGACGCGCCCTGGCGGGCCATGACGCGCAGCACCTCGAGCGCGGTGACCACCCCGTCGCCCGACGTCGTGTGCTCGAGGACGATGACGTGGCCGCTCTTCTCCCCGCCCAGCGACGCGCCGCTCACGAGCATCCCCTCGAGGATGTACTTGTCGCCGACCGGGGTGCGGATGACCTGGCCGCCGGCGGCTTCGACGACGGCCTGGAGGCCGCCGTTCGAGAGGACAGACACGACGAGCCCGCCGTTGGTCAGGACGCCCCGGGCGAGCCGGTCGAGGGCGAGGATCCCCAGCACCTGGTCGCCATCGACGACCTCCCCCGATGCGTCGACCGCGATGAGCCGGTCAGCGTCCCCGTCGAGGGCGAAGCCGACATCGGCGCCGCGGGCGAGGACCTCGGCGGCCAGCGACGCCGGTGCGGTCGCGCCGGCCCGCACGTTGATGTTCACGCCGTCCGGGTCGTTGTGGATGACCTCGACCCGGGCGCCGGTCGCGGCCAGCACCTCGGGTCCGACGACGCCGCCCGAGCCGTTGGCGCAGTCGACCACGACCCGGACCTCGGTCGAGATGCTGCGGGCCAGCCCGAGCCGGGAATCCCGGTAGCGCTCGAGGAGGCCGCTGGCGTCGTGGATGCGGCCGAGTTCGGCGTTGCCGACGCCGCCCAGCTCCTCGGATCGCCAGATGAGCGCCTCGAGCTCGTCCTCGATGTCGTCGTCGAGCTTGAGCCCGCGCTGGTCGAGCACCTTGAGCCCGTTGTCGTCGGACGGGTTGTGCGAGGCGGAGACCATGATTCCGGCCGCGAAGTCACCCTGGCCGGCCAGGAAGGCCAGGGCCGGGGTCGGCACGACGCCCACCTGGTGGACCTCGACGCCCATGCTGGTCGCGCCGGCCGAGATCGCCGCGACGAACATGTCGCACGAGCGCCGGGTGTCCTGGCCGACGACGAGCGCGCCACCCGCGCCGATGAGCCGGTGGGCCGTGGCCCGGCCGAGGGCGAAGGCGATGGTGGGCTTGAGGTCGACGTTCGCGACCCCCCGGATCCCGTCCGTGCCGAACAATCGTGGCATCGTCAGGGCACCGGCGACGAGGATGGGGACGGTGACGGTGACGGGCTCGGCGACTGGGGCACCGTGACGGTCACGGTCACCTTGGGTGGGCTCACGGCCACCAGCGCGATGCCGGCCGGCAGCGTCGTCTTGAGCGCCACCTCGTGGATCCCGGGTCCGAAGCCATCCACGTCGGCCGTGACGACGAGGGTGTCGCCCTGCAGGTTCGCCAGGGCGCCGGCCGTGCCGCCGAGCGTGACGAGCACCTGATCCGTGGAGAGCCCGTACGTGCGATCGGCCTGGGCGCCAGACAGCACGATGCCCACGCTGAACGTGCGGGTCCCCTGGGTGGCCGAGATGCTCGCCGTGATCCGGACCGTGGAGGCGCCGAGGGCTTCGAGGCCCTTGGGCAGGACCAGGCCAACCACGCCGCTGACATTGGCACTTGAACCACTGATCGACAGTGGCTGGGTGTCGATCTTGGTGAGCGCGGCGAGGGTCGCGGCATCGCCCTCGAGCGTGACCGTCGGGGAATCGAGGGTCACCTTCGTGAGTTCGAAGCCGGTCGCGGGAGTGCCCGTCACCACGGCGTTGATGGGCAGGGCACGGTTGGTCAGCTGGCTGCCGACGAGGATCGTGACCCGGACGCTGGAGGGATGCAGGCTGACCTGTCCGACCTCCACGTTCCGGATGTCCACCGGGACGAGGTCGACCTGCTGGTCGACCGACACGCCGCTGGGGTCGATCCGGACGCGGGCCACGGCGGACACGACCTGGCTCACCGCGGACTGCGTCCCCGACACGATGACCTCGCTCGTGTCGGCGACCGGGTCGCGGATCTGGAGGCCCGGCGGTCGTGTGCCGAAGTCGACGACGACCGGCACCGTCTTGGTCGTCAGCGGATCCAGGCGGACGGAGACCTGGCGGGGCGTCCAGTCGAGGACCTGGACCTGTGGGTCCGGCGAGCTGACGTTGACCTTCACGATCAGGTCGTTCGACGAGTCGGGTGTCGCCGTCGCGAGGTCGATCCAGGCCTTGAACGTATCGGTGCCCACCCGGTTGGCCACGTCGACCGGCGCGAAGTAACGGATGCTCGTCACGTACTGGACGCAGTCGAGGCACACGGCCCCGCCCGGCTGATTGCGGACCTCGATGAGGATCTGACCGCCCCACTCCTTGGAGTTCTGCGAGAGGACGAGCCCCACGTACAGGAGCGAGGCGAGCACCCCCGCGGCCACCTTGAGTGGCCAGTTGTGGGTGATGATCGAAAGGACGCGCGTCACCGGGGCGCGTGGACGACCGGCGTCACGCCCGGATCGTCGTCGGGACGGTCGGGGCCGCGATCCGGGGCCTTCGGTCGCCGACGGACCGCTCGGCCGAGGTCGGCAAGTCGCGGGGCCCGGCCGCCGCCCATCGCGCCACGGCCGGTCACCGGACGGAAGCCGAGGATCGAGCGGCGGCCCGCGGACGGATCGAGGAGCGCGGCCAGGGCGCGGGCGAGCTGGCCCTCGGACAGGTTCCGGACGATGCGGGCGCGCTCGACGAGGCTCACCTGGCTGTTCTCCTCCGAGACGACGACGACGACCGCATCGGTCTGCTCGGTGATGCCCAGGGCCGCCCGGTGGCGGGTGCCGAAGCGTTCGGTGTGGATCGTGGTCTCGGCCAGGGGCAGGAGAGCACCGGCTGCCAGGACGATCTCGTCGCGGACGATGACGGCTCCGTCGTGCAGCGCCGTGCGCGGCATGAAGATGGTCTGGAGCAGGTCGACCGACAGGTCGCCGTGGATCATGACGCCGGTCTCGGCGATCTCCTCGAGCCCGGTCTCACGCTCGAGGACGATGAGGGCGCCATGCCCGTCCGCCGACAGGCGGGTGGCCGCCTGGGCGACGATGCCCGCGACCTGCTCGGCGCTGCGCCGCTCCGCCGGCGACATGAGCCAGGCCAGCGACCCGACCCGTCCGATCCGTTCGAGCGCACGGCGCAGCTCCGGCTGGAAGACGACGACGAGGGCGAACAGGCCCACCACGGCGCCCGTCTGGAGGATCTGGGACAGCAGTCGCAGCCCGAACGCCTGGGCCGCCGCGTAGACCAGGAAGAGGACACTCACCCCGATGACGAGCCGGACGGCCCGCGTCCCG
>DASVIK010000406.1:0-5858 GCA_036382135.1 Candidatus Limnocylindrales bacterium
CGCCCACGAGGAGATGCTCACCGACGCGAACGTCGAGCGGATCATCGCCGGGTACGACGTCATCCTCGATGGGACCGACACGTTCGAGACGCGCTACACGCTCAACGACGCGGCCGTCGCGGCCGGCATCCCGGTCGTCCACGCGTCGGTCTTCCGGTTCGAGGGCCAGCTGACGGTCTTCAAGCCGTTCGAGGGTCCGTGCTACCGCTGCCTCTACCCGACGCCCCCGCCCCCCGAGCTCGCCCCCGGCTGCTCCGTCGCGGGCGTCCTGGGCGTCGTGCCGGGCATCATGGGTCTGCTCCAGACGAACGAGGTGCTCAAGCTCCTGCTCGGCATCGGCGAGTCGCTCGCCGGCCGGCTCGTCCTGTTCGACGCGCTCGACGCGACCTTCACCGAGCTCCGCCTGCGGCGCGATCCCAATTGCCCGGTCTGCTCCGACGCGGCCGTCGCCGCGCGCAAGGCCGGCCGGCCCCTGGCGGTCGCCTCGGTCGGCGGCGACGTGCCGTTCGTCCTCGGGGCGCGTGCATGACCGTCGTGCGCATCCCGCCCGTCCTTCGAGCGAGCGTCGGCGGGGTCAAGGAGGTGCCGGTCACGGGATCGACGGTGGGCGAGGCGCTGGCCGCGCTCATCGAGCGGCACCCGAACCTGCGCGATCAGCTCATGACCCCGGACGGCGACCTCAACCGATTCGTCAACGTCTATCTCGACGGACAGGACGTCCGCTATCTCGAGGCGCTCGAGACGCCCGTCGGCGAGAACGATTCGCTCGTCGTGCTGCCGGCGATGGCGGGCGGCTGAGGTGTCCGCCGTCGGCGCCGGCGGCGCCGGTGGCGGAAGGTACGGCTCGATCGTCGACGCGGTGGGTCACACGCCGCTCGTCGAGATCGCCCGGATGTCGCCGCTGCCGGCGGTGCGGCTGTTCGCCAAGCTCGAGATGACGAACCCGACCGGATCGGTCAAGGACCGTGCCGCGAAGTACCTCGTGGCGGACCTCGAGCGATCGGGTCGGCTGGGCCCGGACTCGATCCTCCTGGAACCCACCTCCGGCAACACCGGCATCGCCCTCGCGATGATCGCGCGTCGGAAGGGCTACCGGATCGCCCTCGTCATGCCCGACAACGTCACCCCGGAGCGGCACCAGACCGCCCGCCTGTTCGGGGCGGAGATCATCGATTCGCCGGGCGAGCTCGGCAGCAACGGCGCGATCGCACTCGCCCGCCGCCTCGCCGCCGAGGATCCCCGGTACGTGATGGCCGACCAGTACGCGAACCCGGCCAACCCGCAGGCGCACTACGAGACGACCGGCCCGGAGATCCTGGAGGCGTGCCCGGAGATCGACGCCTTCGTGGCCGGTCTCGGGACCGGCGGCACGCTCACCGGCGTCGGGCGCTACTTCCGGGAGCACAAGCCGGACGTGAAGATCTACGCGGCCGAGCCGATGCCCGGCGAGAATGTCCAGGGCTTGCGCTCCCTCGAGGACGGCTTCGTGCCGGAGGTCTTCGATCCGTCGCTCCTCGACGGGAAGTACCTCGTGAGCAACCGCGACGCGATCGTCGCGCTGCGCGAGCTCATCGATCGCGAGGGGATCTTCGCCGGGCCCTCGTGCGGGGCGGTCCTCGTCGCGGCGGCGCGGGTGGCGCTCAAGATGGGCCACGGTACGATCGTCGCGCTGCTGCCGGACGGCGGCTGGAAGTACCTCTCGGCGGGGACCTACGATCGCGACCTCGACGAGATGACGGACGACCTCGAGGGTGGAGTCCACTGGTGGTGAGTGGCCACCCGGGGCCGACCTCGGTCCTGCTGCGTGACGCCCTGCGCGAGGCGCTGATCGAGCACGCTCGACGCGACTACCCGAACGAGGCCTGCGGGATCATCGTCGGCGACCGGCCGGCGGCCGAGGGTGGCGTGGCGCTTCGCTTCGCCGCGACCCGCAACGAGGACGCGTCGCCGCTCCGCTACCGGATCCATGGCGAGGACCTGCTGCGCCTCACCCTCGAGACCGATGACGCCGACGAGGTCTTCTGGGGGATCGTCCACTCGCACGTCCGCTCGCCGGCGCGACCGTCGCCGACCGACATCGGCGCCGCCCAGTACCCGGATGCGATCTACATCCTGGTCTCGCTCTCCGACTCGGAGGCGGACCCGGTCAGCGGCGAACGGTCGGTCCGCGGCTGGCGGATCGTCGACGGCGCGGTCCACGAGGTCGAGCTCCGCCCCGAGCCCTGACCCCGGTGGCGGGGAGCGTCAGCCTTGCGGGCCCCGCACGATGAGCACCGATGCTGTCGCGTGCCCTGCCACATTGGCCGCCACGCTGCCCAGGAGCAAGCGCGGCAGACCCGTGCGGCCCTGCGTGCCGGTGACGATGAGGTCGCTGCTGGCAGCGGCTGCGGCACGGACGATCTCTCCGGCCGGGTCACCGTCCCGCTCATCCCAGGTGGCGGGCCGGCCGGCGTCGGTCAGCCGCTGGGCGGCCGCCTCGGCTTCGGACGACGCGTCGAGCCGGGCCTTGTCGACGTCCTCTTCGTATTGCTCGATGACCTGGTCGTACAGCCCGGGCACGCCGCCGATCGCCATCGGGACACCGGTCTGCGCGACCGACACGACCCGCACCGTCGCATGCGCGAACATCGGCCACGTGACGATGGCGCGCTCGGCGCGTCGGGCGTCCTCCGAGCCATCCGAGGCGAGGAGGACCGAGCGGAGGTGCTGGCTCCGGGCCACGAGGACGGAGCACGGCGCGTGCGAGGCCACGTGGCGCGAGACCGACCCCAGGAGCATCGACTCGATCGTTCCGTGCCCGCGGCTCCCGACGATCACGAGGTCGGCGGTCATGTCGCGCGCCTCGTCGACGATCGCTGGACCCGGGTGCCCATCGAGCACGACCCGCTCGACCCGGCGCTCCGCCGCCTCGAGCGTGGCGACCGTGGTGTCGAGCATGATCCCGAGGTGGTCGACGATGGGCGGCGGGGCGACCGCCGTCGCGGTGACGCGCGCGACCGAGCCGGCGAACGTCGACGCATCGCCCGGCGCGAGCGACCGTGAGGCCGGGAACGGGTTCGGGGAGTGGCGCCGGACGCCGGCCACGCGGATGTAGGAATCGGCCGGCAGGTCGATCCGTTGCAGAAGATCGCGGGCTCGGTCTGCGGCGACGGATCCGTCGGTGGCGAACAGGATGCGCATGGGTGAGGCCTCCTAGCTCACCACATGGTCATCCTCGTGGCGCGCGCGAGGATGGGTCGCAGGTTGCGATGCGGAGGGCCGTTCGGGACGGTCGTTCGGGCCGAACGGCACGCCGTCCGGGCTCGGCCCGGTGGGTGCCCAGGGTCAGGCGCGGGCGCGCAGCCCCGCGACGAGGGCGGCCTCGGTGGGCGTCGAGCCGAGGCCCGCCCGCGCCCCGACCCGCGAGGCCAGCGGCGGCTCGAGGTACGTCGAGGCGAGGGTCGGCCAGTTCGCCTCGGCGAAGACCTCCTCGGGAGAGCCGTCCAGGACGATCCGGCCGGCGCGCATGACGACGACCCGCGCGAACGTCTCGGCGACGAAGCGCATGTCGTGGCTGATCGCGATGACGGTTCGGCCCGCGGCGGCCAGGTCCGCCACGACCCGACCGATGCGCGCGATCCCGCGGGCATCCTGACCGGTCGTCGGCTCATCGAGGACGACGATCGGCGTGTCCATGGCCAGGATCGACGCCAGCGCGAGCAGCTTCCGCCGGCTGAAGCCCAGGTCGTAGGGGTTCGTCGCTCGAGCGGCGCCCAGGCCCACGGCGTCGAGGGCCCGTTCGACCGCGGCGTCGACATCCGGGCGCTTTCGGCCGAGGTTCGTCGGGCCGAACGCGACCTCCGCGCGGACGGTCCCGGCGAAGATCTGCCGGTCGGGGTCCTGGAAGACGAGCCCGACCTGGGCCGCGAGGTGCGCGACGCGTCGGTCAGCGGCGTCCCGACCATCGATCAGGACGCGCCCGGAGGTCGGGCGCAGGAGCCCATTGAGATGGCGAACGAGCGTCGACTTGCCGCTCCCGTTCTGGCCGACGATCGCCAGCCGCTCCCCGTCGGCGATGCGCAGGTCGACGCCGTCCAGCGCGCGCGTCCCCTCCGGATAGACGTGCACGAGGCCGCTGAGCTCGATCATCGGACCCGGATCGCTTCCTGGACCGGAGCCGCGTCGAGGCCCTGGGCGACGAGGGCCCGCGTCAGGCGGACCCGCGATGGCGCCTCCACGCCCCAGGCGTCCAGGCGCTCGTCGGCGAGGATCGTGCCGGCCGGCCCGTCGAGCACGATCCGGCCGTCGGCGACCACGAGGACGCGGCCGCACAGTCCGTCCAGCAGGTCCGTCTTGTGCTCCGCGATGAGCAGGGCGGTGCCAGTGCCGGCGAGCGCGCGCAAGGCCTCGCCCACGAGCCGCGTGCCCTCCGGATCCAGCTGGGCGGTCGGCTCGTCCAGGACGATGTGGCGGGGCCGCATCGCGATGAGCGAGGCGATCGCCACGAGCTGGCTCTGGCCGCCGGAGAGCCGCGCCGGGTCCCGCTCGGCCAGCGGCTCGAGGCGAAGGACGGCCAGGGCATGTCGGGTCCGGTCCACCGTCTCGGCCACGGGCAGGCCGAGGTTCATCGGGCCGAGGGCGATCTCCTCGAAGACCGTCGCCGTGACGCCCGAGCGCTGCGTCGCCGGGTTCTGGAAGCCGATCGCGACCTGCTCAGCAAGCTCGTAGACGGGGCGGCCGGCGGCGGGTCGGCCGTCGATCGTGAGCGAGCCGGTCAGGGCGCCGCCGATGGACGCGGGAGCCAACCCCGAGGCGACCAGGCAGATCGTTGACTTGCCGGCCTCGTTCGCGCCGACGAGCCCGACGATCTCGCCGTCGGCCAGCTCCAGGTCGACGTCGTGGACCACCGGCCTGGCGAAACCGGCATAGCGATAGGTGGCGCCGCGCAGGATCAGCATCGGCGGCGTCCGGTCACGGGATCGCCGGGAAGCGGCCGGCGATCCGCAGGGCCAGGATGGCGACAAAGGCGACGAGCAGCGCCCAGCGCAGGGCGCGCTCCCACGTCCGATCGGCCGCCCACCACAGGAAGTGCCGCTTGCCCGGCCGGCCGAAGGCCCGCACCTCGAGGGCGAGGCTCCGCTCCTCGACCTCGGTCAGGGACGAGAGGATGACCGGCGCCACGAGTGGCAGGACCCCGCGCAGGCGAGCCCGGATGCCGCCCTCGGTATCGAGCCCGCGGGCGCGCTGCGCCGCCTGGATGACCTGCGCACGTTCGACCATCGCCGGGACGGCCTCGAGGGTGGCCGCCGCGACGAACGCGAAGCGGGGCGAGAGGCCCCGCCGCTCGAGATCGATGACCAGCGCCCGCGAGTCGGTCGTGAGCCCGAAGAGCCCGATCGCGGTCGAGATGGCCACGAGACGAACGAGGATCTGGCCGGCGAAGTCGACACCCTCCCGGGTCGCGTCGAAGGGCCCGATCGTGAACAGCACGGTCGTCCCCGCCCGGGTGAAGACGCTGACGAGCACGACCGAGATGGCGACGGGCAACGTCAGCAGGAACGAGATCCGCAGGAGCCGGCGTAGGACGCCGGCGACGGCGGCACACGGCACGATCGCCAGCAGGATGATCGCGAGCGGACCCACGTAGCCGCCGATCACGAACGCGCCGATCGACTCGACGGTCGCGACGACCGCCTTCGTCAGCGGGTTGAGGCGGTGGTAGGGGCTCGGCGTCGGCGGCGCGAGGCGCTCGAGGATCGAGTCGTCTGCCACGGGCCGCTCGATGGCCTCAGGTGTTCTCGAGGCCGACCGCCTGCTCCCCCTGCGGGAAACGCGCCGTGAACCGCCGGGACAGGGTCCCGAGCAGGATGAACACGACG
>DASVIK010000407.1:0-3750 GCA_036382135.1 Candidatus Limnocylindrales bacterium
TCCTCGTTCGCGGTGAGGATGTCGAGGTCGCCGAAGCCGAACATCCGGCCGACCATGCTCTGGTCGAGGACGGCGTCGTTGATCTTCTCGAGCGAGCTGTCGGCGGAGTGCTTGTTGATGATCCCCTCGACCTTGATCACCCGCATGTTCGTGATCATGTAGTCCTCGGCCGACCAGCGCCATGCGACGAGGCCGATCCAGGCGATGGCGATGAGGAGGCCCGCCAGAGCCAGATAGCTGAACACCGAGCGCAGGGTGCCCGAGAACCCATCCTGGGAGAGGTTCGAGCCCAGGATGAAGATCACGATCGCGGCGATGAAGATGACGAACGGCCGGGCGGCCCCGAACACCGGCGCCAGCCAGTGCTGGCGGGTCCGCAGGGCGACGACCTCACCGTTGGCGAGAAGCGAATCCGCGTAGCGCGCCATCGATCCCTCTCCGTCCTCAGGCCCGCGGATGAGCGCGGGCGTAGATCTCCCTGATCCGTTCGCCGGTCAGGTGGGTATACAGCTGCGTGGTGCTGATGGTCGCATGTCCGAGCAACTCCTGAACGATGCGCAGGTCGGCCCCGCCCTCCAGAAGGTGGGTCGCGAAGGAGTGCCGGAATGTGTGCGGCGAGACCCGCTCGTCGAGGCCGGCCGCAGCGGCGGCCCGCTTCACGATCGTCCACGCCTGCTGGCGGGCGAGGCGACGGCCGCGTTCGGTGAGGAAGACCGGCCCGCCCCGGTCGGGCTCGACATGGGCGATCGAGAGCCAGGCCGGCCGGACGTGGTCGGCGTAGCGGCGCAACCAGGCGAGGGCGACGTCGCCGACCGGCACGAGACGTTCGCGATCGCCCTTGCCGATGACCCGCACGAATCCGCCGTCGAACGAGAGGTCTTCCCCGTCGAGCCGCAGCGCCTCGCTGATCCGCAGGCCGGCCGCGTAGAGGAGCTCGAGCAGCGCACGATCGCGGACGCCCCGCAGGCGCGCGGCGGAGGACGCTGTGCCGACCTCGCTCCCCGTGTCGTCGCTCCCGCCCGCCGCATCCTCCCCGCCGACCGATTCGAGCAGGCGCTCGACTTCCTCGACCGAGAGGGTCTCCGGCAGGTGGCGGGTCTCGCGCGGGAGGTCGATATGGGCCGCGACATCGATCCCGATGATGCCCTCGCCGAACGCGAACCGGTAGAAGCCGCGGATCGCCGCGGTGCGTCGCCGACGGCTGGTCCCGGCCAGGCGCGGCCGCAGCGCGCCACGCGGAGCCGCCCCGAGCGAGGCCAGGTAGCCGACCGCGACATCCGGCCCGGTCGCCCAGGTCTCGTCCGTGCCGGGATCCCGCGCGAATGCCCTGAGGTCGCCCCGATACGCCCCGATCGTGGCCGGTGACAGGCCGCGCTCGACGCGCAGATGGTCGAGGTACGCCTCGAAGGCCCGCTCGAGCGACGAGGTCGAGCCGTCGCGGGATCGCGGCGGCCCGGCGGACCGCGTCGCCGCGTCAGCCGGCGGCATCGGACTCGGCGCGCCACGCCTCCGCCCGGTCGAGGAGCTCGCGTGCACCGGCCAAGGCGGCCTCTCCCCCTTCGGACCCGGCGAGCATCTGGGCGAGCTCGTCGATGCGGCCGTCGCGGTCGAGGCGGCGGACCTCGGTGATCGTTCGTCCCTCGCGTTCCCGTTTCGCGATCTGGAAGTGGGCATCGGCGTGCGCCGCGATCTGGGGCAGGTGGGTGACGCACAGGACCTGGTGGCGGCGGCCGAGCACCCACAGGCTCCGGCCGACCGGATCTGCGCTGCGGCCCCCGATCCCCGTGTCGATCTCGTCGAAGACGAGGGTCGGCGTGCGATCGGCCGACGCGAGGACCTCCTTGATCGCGAGCGCGACCCGACTCAGCTCGCCGCCCGACGCGATCCGGCTCAGCGGCCGCGCCGGCTCGCCGGCATTGGGAGCCAGCCGGAAGACGACCTGGTCGACCCCGCTCGCATCGAACGAGACCGCGTCGCCGTCGATCTCGACCGCCGGTTCGTCCGATCCGGCCGGCCGGCGACCGAGTGCGACCTCGAAGACACCCGCCGGGAACCCGAGCGCCTCGAGCGCGGCCCCGACGCCGGACGCGAGCGACGCCCCGACAAGCCCGCGTCGCGCGGACAGTTCCGCGGCGCGCCCCGCGAACTCGCGGAGCAGGCCGGCGTCGTCGGCCTGTCGTCGGGCACGCTCCACGTCGACCGCCCCGAGGCGCTCGACCTCCGCCGCCGCTCGCTCGCCGTGGGCGATGACCGCGGCCTCGTCGTCGCCGTAACGCCGCTCGAGCGCGACGATGACCGAGAGCCGCTCCTCGATGGAAGCGAGCGCCGCCGCGTCGTGGTCGATCCCGTCGGCGAGGAGGCGCGCCTCGGCGGCGATGTCGGCCAGCTCCGCCTCGGACCCGGCGAGCCGCTCGGCCAGCTCCTCGAACCGAGGGTCGAGACGGCCGACGTGACGGGCCTCGCGGAGGGCGAGCGCGACCGTCTCCCGGGCCCCGGACGTCTCGCCGGTGAGCGCGTCCTGGATCGCCTCGGCGCCGCGGGCGATGGCCTCGCCGTGCTGGGCGGCTCCCAGGCGGGCTTCGAGCGACGCGGCCTCGCCGACCTTCAGGTGCGCGGCAGCGATCTCGGCGGCCTCGTGCCGCGCGATCTCCACTCGCCGCGCCAGCTCGCGCGGGTCGAGCGCGAGGGCGGCGAGGGCCGTGCGGTTCGCGCGCCAGCGCTCCACCGTTTCGGCCACGCCGGCCCGCTCCTCGCCGAGATCCCCGAACGCGTCGAGCAGGTCGCGTTGCCAGCGCTCATCGAGGAGCCGCTGCTGGTCGTGTTGGCCATGGACCTCCACGAACGGCCCGACCGCTTCGGCGAGGCGCGCCGCCGTGACGGTCTCGTCGTCGAGTCGCGCCGTGGAGCGGCCGCCGGCCGTCAGCTCGCGGACGGCGATGCGCGGCTCCGGGACCCCGTCGAACAGCGCCTCGACCCGGGCGCCGGTCGCGCCGTGGCGCACGAGCCCGGGGTCGGCCCGTCCGCCGAGCGCGAGCCCGAGGGCGTCGATGAGCAGGCTCTTGCCGGCCCCCGTCTCGCCAGTAAGCACGTTGAGGCCCGGCTCGAGCTCGAGTCGGACGCGCTCGATGAGGGCCAGATCCCGGACCGACAGCTCGATGAGGCGCCCCGCCACTTGCGCCGCCGGGGCCGCCGCCACGTCGAGGTCCGGCCCGACCGGGCTCACGACGGCAGGAGCTCCACCTTGTGGCGGACGAGATCCCAGAACGGCAGTGCGCCGCGGGGCTCGATGAAGCGGATCGGGCGCTCGATCGCGCGGACCTCGACGACGTCGCCCACGTCGAGGGGCCGGTCCTCCCGGCCGTCGATGCTGAGCAGCGCCTCGGTCGCATCCACGACCTTGCAGCGGATGACCTGGCGCGGGCTCACGACGACCGAGCGGATCGCCGCGAGGTACGCGGCGATGGGCGTGACGATGAGGTTCCGGCTGAGCGGGTCGACGATCGGGCCGCCAGAGGAGAACGAGTAGCCGGTCGACCCGGTGGGCGTCGAGACGATGAGGCCGTCGGCGACGATCGTGGCCAGGTGCGAGGCCCCGACGGTGACGTCGAAGCGGCACACCCGGGCGAGTCGCCCGCGGGCCACGACGACATCATTGAGGGCGGTGAACTGCTCGCCGGGCTCGCTCCGGCCGCCCGGCAGGATCGACGCCCGGATCATCATCCGCTCGTCGATCCGGTACTCGTCGGCGGC
>DASVIK010000408.1:0-1598 GCA_036382135.1 Candidatus Limnocylindrales bacterium
GCGAACCAGCCGTCGAACCAGGAACCGTCGGCCAGACGCGACACGGGGTGGCCGACGATCGCTTCGCCGAGCTCCGGATGGCCGCGGAGGGCGAGCCATTCCGCCGAACCCGAGCCATGTGCCAGATCCGCCACGGCCGGCCGCACGGCGGCCAGTTTGTCGACGTCATGGAGGAGAGCGGCTGCTTCCACGAGGCGGCGATCGAGCGAGCGACCAGCCGACGCCGCCCGCAAGGCCAGCCAGCCCGCCGCCTCGGCGACGGCCCTGGAGTGGCGCAGGTGCCACGCCGGCGGCTCGAGCGAAAGCAGCAGTGCCGCGGATTCTCGACGGCTCGGGACAGGCATAGGTCGAATCGTACAGGAGCCAGGGTCGCGCGGGCGCGCCCTCACTGGCGAAGGTCGGACGGGCGTCGACCGGGACGCGGCCGGATGACACCGTCACTGCCGCGGCGTCCAGCGTCGTGTCGACCGTGCCGGCCTGATCGGTCCGCAGGACTGCTCGAGCGTGGGCTCGCAGGCGGCCCATGGTCGAGGGCGCCGGATGGCCGTATGTGTTCGCGGCCCCGACCGAAACCACCGCCACGCCCGGCCGAAGCGTCGCCAGCAGGTCGTCCGAGGATGCTGTGGCGCTCCCATGGTGAGCGACCTTGAGCATGTCGACCGCCGGCAGCCCGCGTGCCAGCAGGACCGGGTCGACGTCGTCCTCGGCGTCCCCGGTCAACAGGAACCGGCGGTTCTCGTACTCGCCGAGCAGGACGATCGAGGCGTCGTTGGTCTTTCGGTTGTCGGTTGCGGCGGGATCGAGCGAGGGCATTCGAACGGTCCCGTCGTCGGGCCAGAGCACGCGAAGGGCGACGTCGTCGAGGCGGAGCGTATCGCCCGTTCGCAGCCGTTCGGGCTTCATGCCGTGGGCGGTGAGCGCATCCAGCCAGGACCGATACATGGGCGTCGCAACTGCCCAGCCGGACTCGAAGGCCCTCGCGACGCGGTACTTCTCGACGACGGTCACGAGACCTGCGACGTGGTCATCGTGCGGATGAGTGAGAACGATGGCGTCGAGGCGCCGATCCCAGGACGGCACGTATCGGTCTAGGGCCTTGAGGAGGGCGCTGCCGTCCGGACCGCCGTCCACGAGGATGCGGCCGCCACGGTCGCCCTCGAGCAGGATCGCGTCGCCCTGGCCGACGTCGAGGACGATCACGTGGACGGAGCCGTCGGGCCGCGACGCGATCACGCAGCCGGCAAGGGCGACGACGAAGGTAGCGCAGACGAAGACGCGGAGGTGTCTGGGCCGATGAGTCGGCTTCCCGGCCCGTCCGGAGCCGGCCGCGAGCCCGGACATTTCGCGCTTGCGCGCCGGGGGCCTGGAGAGCTTCCGATGAAGCCAGCACGCGCCGCCGGCCGACACGGCCGCCGCCACCGCGTTTGCCGGGAAGGCCAGCGTCTCATTTGCGCCGGGCACCGCAGCGGCCAGATGCACGACCCAGATCAGCGCCGCGAAAAGTGCCCAAGCGGGCATGGCGAGGAGCCCGCACAGCCAGCCGGGAGCGCCGAGTGTTGCCAGCCAGCCGGCCACGAACGCGACCGCGCCGGCCGCCA
>DASVIK010000409.1:0-10307 GCA_036382135.1 Candidatus Limnocylindrales bacterium
TCGACGCGTCGTGGCCGGGGCTCGCCGATCGCGTCCTCGAGTCGGGCGTGTCCATCCGGGAGCACATCAACGTCTTCGTCGACGGGGAGCCGGCCGAGCTCGGGACCCCTGTCCCCGCCGGAGCGACGATCCACGTCATCCCGGCCGTCGCGGGCGGCTGAGTACCGGGTGAGCGGCGCCGCAGCATCGGATGCGATCGAGGTCGTCGGCCTGCGGCGACGGTTCGGCTCGCTGCTCGCCGTGGATGGCCTCGACCTCAACGTCCCCACGGGCGCGATCTACGGATTCCTCGGTCCGAACGGGTCGGGCAAGTCGACGACGATCCGCTGCCTCCTCGGGCTCATCCGTGCCGACGCCGGGTCCATCAGGCTGCTCGGTCGGCCCCTCGCCAAGGATCGCGCCCTGTTCGCCGGGATCGGCGCGCTCGTGGAGCGGCCGGCGCTCTACCCGAATCTCTCGGCCCTCGACAACCTGCGCATCGCCGCGCTGACCGCGGGCCTCGGCGACGGACCACTGCTCCGAGGGCGGTTGGCGGCGGCCCTCGACCAGGTCGGGCTCCGTGAGGCAGCCGGCCGCGGCGTCCGGGGCTTCTCGACCGGGATGCGCCAGCGCCTCGGCATCGCCATCGCCCTCCTCCGCGAGCCCACCCTCCTGGTCCTCGACGAGCCGACCGAGGGCCTCGACCCGGCCGGCGTGGCCGACGTCCGGGCGGTCATCGCCGGCCTCGGCCGCGGAGGCGTCACCGTCTTCCTCTCGAGCCACGTCCTGCCCGAGGTCGAGCAGCTGTGCGACCGGATCGCGGTCCTCAACAAGGGTCGCCTCGTGGCGGAGGGCGCCACGGCCGACCTGCTCTCGCGCGACGCGCGCCTGACGGTCCGGTTCGATGGGCCGGCCGAGGCCGAGCGGGCGGCCGCGGTCCTGGAAGCGGCGGGCTGGACCACGGAGCCGGCCCCGGAGGTCGCTCCGCCCGGGTCCGGTCTCATCGTCGCCGCGCCGCCCGAGGCGGGCAGCCAGGTGAGCCGGACCCTCGCCGCGAACGACTGCTACCCGGCCGAGCTGAGCCCCCGACGGCCCTCGCTCGAGGCCGTCTTCCTCGAGCTCACCCGGGGCGCGGACGCATGATCGACCTCCTGCGGGCGGACCTCCTCCGGCTCCGCCATCGCGGCGACCTGTGGGTCGGCGTCGGCGCGGTCCTCGTCCTCGTCGTGCTGGGCTACGTGACGTCCGCCAACAACGCCAACCAGGTGAACTTCGGGTTCCCGTCCGATCAGCCGATCCCGCCCGACGTCCTCGAGCAGTTCGCCCGGCAGCGCGACCCGTACACGTTCCCGCTCAGCATCGTCACCACGGTCCAGACCGGTGGCGGCATCGTCGCCGCGGTGATGGCGTTCATCGCCGCCGCCTGGCTGGGCACGGAGTTCCTGTGGGGCACGATCCGCCAGCTCGCGCTCATCCGTCCGGACCGGTGGCGCGTCGTGGTCTCGCGGACGATCGTCTGCGCCCTCCTGGGCGCCGTGCTCGTCGGCGTGCTCATCGTCCTCGGGACCGTTCTGCCGGTCGTCGTCCCGCTGGCGGGTTCCGGCCATGCCCCGACCGTGACGGTGGGGGCGATCGCCGCCGGCGCGGCGGTCCAGTGGGTCACGGTCGTGGCCGTCATCGGCGTCGCCCTGACGTTCACCGCCCTCACCCGGAGCAGCTCGCTGGGCATCGTGTTCTCGGTCGTCTTCTTCATCGCCGACTCGGCGCTGGCCTCGAATCCGGCCTGGCTGACCTCGGAGGTGCTCCTGTGGGTCCCTCGCCTGATGCTCGGCGAGCGCCTGCGCGCCCTGCAGACCGACGTGCAGGTCGCGTTCGGTCCGGCCGATCCGAACGGTTACGTGCCGCCGGTCACGCCGCTGACCCTCGCCGCGCCGCTCGGCCTCGCCATCATCGCCGCCTGGCTCGTCGTGCTGGCGATCCTCCCGTGCCTGATCGTGCGCCGGGCCGACATCCGGGAATAGGCGGGCCGTCCGCCCCGGGCGGGCAGGTTCGGAGGTGACCAACGGCGGTTGACCGGTTCCCGGGCCTCGGCTAGACTCCGCCAGCCTTCGGCCAGCGTGCTCGCACGTTCGCCGGATCGCCTCGTGGAGCACGGCCGACCCGAGGCGCGGAACGCACGACCCCTGGCCGTGGGAGGTGATCTCTCGATTGGCAGAAGTCCGAGTGGGTGAGAACGAGACGTTCGAAAGCGCCCTTCGCCGCTTCAACAAGAAGATCCAGCAGAGCGGCATCCTCGCCGAGGCTCGCCGACGCGAGCACTACGAGAAGCCGAGCGTGAAGCGGAAGCGCAAGGAAGCGAAGCGCAAGAAGAACGCCCGAACGCAGCAGGGCTAGGGTCGATGGACCGGGCCGGATCGGCCCGACCGACGATCGATCGCCGGTCATCCCGACCGAGCGACAGCCCGCAGGGCGGACCCGCCCGAGGTGCCACATCGGTGTCCCTCAAGGATCGCCTCCAGGAGGACGTGACCGCCGCGATGCGGTCCGGTGACGTGCTGCGCCGCGACACGTTGCGGCTGGTGAGGAACGCCGCCTACAACCTGGAGAAGCGCAACCAGCGACCGCTGAGCGAGGACGAGCTCCTCGCCGTGCTGGCGCGCGAGGTGAAGACGCGGCGCGAGTCTGTCGAGGCGTTCCGGAACGGAGGCCGCGAGGACCTCGCGACCAAGGAAGAGGCCGAGATCGCCATCATCTCCGAGTACCTGCCCCAGGCACTCACCGACGACGAGATCCGGGCCGTGGTCGCGGAGGGTATCGCGGCGACCGGCGCCGTGACCGCGCGCGACCTGGGCAAGGTCATGGGCTGGCTGTCGCCGCGCACCCGTGGCCGGGCCGACGGCAAGCGCCTCAGCGAGCTCGTCGCCCAGGCCCTCGCGGCGGCGGACCTCGCGGCCCATGCCGGGTCGCACGAGGCCGGCTAGGCCGTCACCGCATGCTGACCCAGCGCCTCGAACCGGCCGCTCCGTTCACCCGCCGCGACGGTGGCCGTTTCCTCGTGGCCGCCGGCCTGCTGTCGCTCATCCTGACCGCCATCTTCGCGGTCGACATCGTGCCGAACAGGCTCGGCCTCCAGGTCGGCCAGGTGGCCCGGGCCGACGTCGTCGCACCAAAGACGCTGGCGTACACGAGCGCGCTCGCCACGATCGCCGACCAGACCGCGGCACGAGTGGCCATCCAGCCGAGATACGACTACACGCAGGATCAGGCCGCCACGATCGCCGACGTGCAGGCGGCCGCATTCGGCCGCTCGGTCGCCGCGGTCGACGCCGCGTTCGACGTCTCCGTTTCCGAGGCGGCCCGGGCGGCACTCCTCAAGGCCGTCCTGCCGTCCCTGAGCGACGCCGGCCGCAAGGCACTCGAGAGCCTGACGCCCGGGGCCTGGAAGGCCGTCCGTGACGAGGCCGCGAACGTGCTCGACCAGCTCGAGCGGGCCGAGCTCCGCGATTCGGACGTGTCGGCCGTGGCATCGGGCGTCGCGAGCCGGATCCTCGGCGACCTCTCCCCGGACGAGAAGAAGCTGGCCGCCGAGCTCATCGCGCCGCTCATCGTCCCGAACTCGGCGTTCAGCGAACTCCTGACCGAACAGGCGCGGGTCGCCGCCGTGCAGGCCGTCCGGCCGCACATCGTGCAGATCCAGCAGGGCGAGAACGTCATCGACAAGGGCCATCCGATCACGCCCGAACAGATGGAGGCCGTCGACGCGTTCAACCTCAACGCACCGACCCTCGATGTCGCGCGGCTCGGCGGCCTCGTCCTCCTGGCGCTCCTCCTGGTCGGCCTGCTGCTGGCCTGGATCTGGCGCTTCCGGTCCGAGATGTGGCATCGCGCCAACGTGCTGGTGCTCGTCGGCCTCGTCGTCGTGTCGATGGCCTTCGTGCTCAAGCTCACCGCCGGCCGAAGCATCATGCCGTTCTTCGTGCCCACGGCGGCGGCCGGGATGCTCCTCGCGATCCTGCTCGACGCCGGCGTCGCCTTCGTGGTCACCGCGATCCTCGCGATCATCGCCGGGGCGGTGAACGGCGGCTCGCTTGAGATGGCGACCTACGTCCTGCTGGGGGGCTTCGCCGGCATCGTCGCGGTCCGGCGGGGCGATCGCCTCAACGCGTTCGTGCAGGCCGGCATCGCCATCGCGGTCGTGGGCGCGCTCGTGGTCTCGGTGTTCTCGCTCCTCGGGGCGCGCGACCTGGCCGGCATCCTGCAGCTCTACGGCGCCGCCCTCGCGGCGGCCGGTGGCGCGGCCGTCGCGGCGGTCGGGTCGTTCGCCGTCATCGGCAACGCATTCGGGATCCTCACGGTATTCCACCTGCTCGAGCTGGCCAACCCGTCGCAGGCGGTCCTCCGGCGCCTGCTCGTCGAGACGCCCGGCACGTACCACCATTCGATCATGGTCGGCAACCTCGCCGAGCGCGCGGCGGAGACGATCGGCGCGGACCCGCTCCTCACCCGCGTCGCGGCCTACTACCACGACATCGGCAAGCTCGCGAACCCGGTCGCGTTCATCGAGAACCAGGCCGGCGGGGACAACATCCACGACGAGCTCGAACCCGAAGTCTCGGCCCAGATCCTCAAGCAGCACGTCGCCGACGGGATCGACCTGGCATATCGGGAGCGTCTCCCCAAGCAGATCATCGCGTTCATCCCGCAGCACCACGGGACGGCGATCATGAGCTACTTCTATGCACGGGCGAAGGAAGCGGCCGCTGCCGAGCACGGCGGCCTCCAGACGCCAGCAGGCGCGGCCGCCGCGGCCGCCGTGGACGAGCGCCGGTTCCGCCACGTCGGGCCGAAGCCGCAGTCCCGCGAGGCGGCCCTCATCATGCTGGCCGACGGCGTCGAGGCGTCCGTACGGTCACTCGCCTCGCGCGATGAGCCGGCCATCCGCGCGATGGTCGCCCGGATCATCGACGAGCGGCTCTCCGACGGCCAGTTCGACGAATGCGACCTGACGCTCCGCGACGTCGAGCGGATCCGCGAGGCCTTCATCCAGCAGCTCCTGGGCATGTACCACCAGCGGATCGCCTATCCCCAGAACAAGATCGTCGAGCTCGAGTCGCGGCGTACGGCCGGCGGTGGCCCCGGGGCGTGAGGTCGATCTACCGGCCGCCGTGGCGCGTCGACGTCACGATCCGGGAGGGCGTCGCGCCGACGATCGCGGCGAGCACCGTGACGGTCGGGTCGCTCGCTCGAGCGATGGTGGCGACCCTGGTCGCCGCAGACGCGCCGGCGCCCGGCTCGATCGGGCTCATCCTGTCCGACGACCGCGAGCTGGCGTCCCTCAACGAGACCCACCTGGGCCACCACGGCCCCACGGACGTCCTCTCGTTCCCGCTCATGCCCGCGGCCGCGTTCCCGCGCCATGCCGGGGAACCTGCCGACCGGCGGACCGGAGCGGCCTCACCGCCGTTCCCCCTGCCGCCGGGCCGGCGCCCGCATCTGGGCGACGTGGTCGTGTCGGTCGAACGGGCGATCGAGCAGGCGGTCGAGGGCCGTGGCGGCCACACCGGCGACGTCCGCTGGTCGGCGGCCGACGAGCTTCGCCTGCTCGTCATCCACGGGACGCTCCACGTCTGCGGCTGGGACCACGCGGAACCGGCCGAGGAGCTGGCCATGCGTGCCCTGGAACGCCGCCTGCTCGGCTGAGGCCGCCCCGTCAGAGTCGGGCGACGTCCGCCGCGGGAAGGGCGGTCTCGGGCTTCGAGCCGGGATCGCCGATCGACAGGTAGAGGTCTTCCTCCTGTGCCTGGTGGAGGCGGAGGATCGCCTCGAGCCCGTAGAGGACACGCTGGAGGTCGGTCCGGTCCTCGACGTCGGGGCCCTCGGGGGGCAGGTCGCGGATGAGCCGGTCGAGGAGGCGGGCGAGTCGGAAGATCTCGGCGTGCGTCCGGTGCATCGACGCGGTCGCATCGTCGGAGCCCATCGCGGCGGCGAGCATGGGATAGATCGTCCGATCCTCGAGCTCTTCGTGGGCGACGAGATCCTCGGCGACGAACCGGCGGACCTCCTCGAGGGCGGCGAGTGCCACGTCGGGCGCGAGATCGTCCAACCGATCGGCCATCGCCCGGATCGATGCGATCGGCGTCTCGAGGACCAGGTGCTCGGCCCGCAACCGGGCGCTCGTCTCATTCCAGCCGGCGATGCGCACGGGAGCGTCGACGCCGCCGCGGACCGCCCGCAGCGCGTTGAGGATCACGGCCACGTCGATGGCTTCCTGGAGGATCGCTCCGGCGACCACCGGCAGGAGCCCGAAGGCCGCGCCGACCATGGCGACGAGCGACATCGCCATGCCCGCCACGACGCTCTCGACCGCGATCGACCGCGAGCGGCGGGCGATCTGCACGACCTCCGTGAGCCGGTCGAGACGGTCGATCACGATGACCACGTCTGCAGCCTCGGAGGAGGCCGTGGCGCCGCGCGCGCCCATCGCGACGCCGACGTCGGCAAGAGCCAGGGCAGGCGCGTCGTTGAGCCCGTCGCCGACCATCACCACGGGCCCCAGCGCATCCGAGCGCTCCATCCGGATGGCCTCGACCTTGTCTCCCGGGGCCCGCTCGGCGAGGACGGCGTCGACCCCGATCGCGGAGCCGACGATGTCGGCGACCGTCGCGCTGTCGCCGGTGACCATGACGATCCGGGTGAAGCCGGCTCGACGGAGGGACCGGATCGCCCGTGGCGTCTCCGGGCGGAGCGGATCGTCGAGCACGAGGGCCCCGCGAACGAGGCCGTCGACGCTGACGAAAGCGAGCGTCGATCCCTCGAGCGTGGCGCGCCGCCGCACGTCGCGAGCCCAGCGCGGCAGGCGGCCGTCGCCGGCGCAGAACTCGGCCGTCCCGACGGCCACGGGTCGCCCGTCGACCAGCCCCGCGACGCCTGCGCCGGCCGTCTCGATGACGTCCTCGGGCGTCGCCAGCTCGAGGAGGCGCTCGCGCGCGGCATGGACGATCGTGCCGGCCAGCACGTGCGGAGAGAGCTGCTCGAGGGACGCCGCCAGGCGCAGGATCTCGGCCTGGTCCAGCTCCGCGGGGCGATCGGTCGTCGCGGCGGCGGCCGGGGCGGCCGGGGCGGCCGGGGCGGCCGGGGCGGCCGGGCCTACCTCGATGCCCCCGAGGCGTGGCCGGCCGGCGGTGAGCGTCCCGGTCTTGTCGAACAGGACGACACGGGCCCGGGCGAGGGCCTCGAGCGGTCCTCCGCCCTTGACGATGACCCCGCGCCGGGCCGCCCGTGAGATACCGGCGACGATCGCGATCGGTGCGGCCAGGAGGAGCGGGCAAGGCGTCGCCACGACCAGGACCGCGAGGGCGCGGACCGGATCGCCTGAGATGATCCATGCGGCGGCTGAGATGCCGAGGGTCAGGGGGATGAACAGGAGCGCATACCGATCGGCCAGGCGGACGAACGGGGCCTTGCTCGACTGGGCCTCCTGCACCAGCCGGACGATTCCGGCATATGTGCTCGCGGCCGCCGGGGCGATGGCCCGAAGGTCGAATGACGAGCCCGCATTGACCGTACCCGAGGAGACCGGTTCACCCTCGCCGCGGGTCACCATCCGCGACTCGCCGGTGAGGGCGGATTCGTCGAGGACGGCCGGGCCGCCCACCGCGAGGCCGTCGACCGGCACGACCTCGCCGGGTCGGATCGCGAGGCGGTCGCCGATCGCGACGGCGTCGATCGGCACCGTCTCGAGGCGGTTGTCCACATAGCGCTGGACTTCGCGCGGCGCCCGGCCCAGCAGGGCGGTCAGCTCGCGATGGGCCCGGCCCTGTGCGTAGCGCTCCAGGGCCTCGCCCGTCGCCAGCATCACGGCGATGACCGAGGCCGCCAGGCGCTCCCCGAGGAGCAGCGCTCCGCCGATCGCCAGGATCGCGATGACGTCCACGCCGAGCTCGCGCGCGAGGAGGCGCCGGATGATCGACCAGAGGAGCCGGATGGCCACGACGAGCGAGGGGATCGCCCAGGCTGCCGCAGCGGCGTCCGACCGACCGGCCAGCGTGAGGGCGAGGCCGGCCGCGAGGCCGACGATGGTCAGCGGCAGGACCCAGCGATCGAGGAGGTCGCGGATGGCGTCGGCCGCGCTGACGACCGCGGCCGGGTCGCCCGCGGCGGCCGGATCGGGCGCGCGGGGGCTCTGGGCCACGGTGGGGATGTCCATCCATCGAGTGTAGGTGCCACCGGCCGGTGGCGGTCACGGGCCGGTGGTCCCCTTTGGGAGGCCGGTGTGGCCCCTTCGGGGAGCCCGCTTGCCTCCGGGACGCGGCGACCCGACGCGGGCGGTGCGCGCTGCTACCATCGGCACGGGCCCTCCCGGACGGGATCGGGCCCCTTCGGCGTGTTCGGCACGCGCGTTCGGCATGAGGGATCGTGAAGATCGTCGTCGGCCTGGGTAATCCCGGTGGCCAGTACCTGGAGACGCGTCACAACATCGGCTGGATGGTGCTCGACCGTCTCGCCGACAAGGCCGGCTGGGCGGGCAAGGGCCGGACGAAAGACGCCAGCGCGATCGTCACCGGGCGCTATCACGGCCTCGAGTTGACCCTGGTCAAGCCGCTGACGTTCATGAATGACAGCGGCGTCGCCGTTCGCAAGGTGCTCGCTCGCGAGCACGCCCCGCTCGTCGAGCTCCTCGTCGTCGCGGACGACTTCGCCCTGCCGTTCGGCAAGCTCCGGTTCCGGGAGGGTGGCGGCGCAGGCGGCCACAACGGCCTGGGCTCGATCATCGAGGAGCTCGGGAACGAGAAGTTCAGCCGGCTCCGGGTCGGTATCGGGCCCCCGGACCGGAGCTTCACCGACCATGTCCTCTCGCGTTTCGAGCCCGCCGAACGGCAGCGCCTCGACGAGCTGCTCGACGCGGCCGCAGACGCGGTCGAGACGTGGGCCCGCCTGGGGACGAACAAGGCCGCCAACCAGCACAACAACTTCGAGCTCCGGCCGGCCGACACCGACCGGCTCGCCCCGCCCGGCGACGTGGACGGACCGCCCGGCCCGGACGGCATCCGGCGGACGCGGACGGGCTGGCGCAAGACGCGCCCGCCGGAGGAGCCGTGAGGAAGTACGGCGACCGGCCACCGCCCAAGGGACCTCGGGCCGGCCCGGGCCGGAGCCCGGCCATGCCACCCATGCGCGGCAAGCGCGGGCAGGAGCGCCGCCTCGGCGAGCGGATCAGCGCCGAGGCGCTCGACCGGCTCCTCGCCGAGCGCGAGGTGCGCCCGGAGGTCGACTTCGACATCGGCGACGCCGAGGCCGAGGCCGCCGACGCGATCGAGGCTGAAGTTCGCGCCCAGGCGACCGATGGCGCGGAGACGACCGACAAGGCGTCCGAAGCGGCAGCTCCAGTCGCGCGGCGCCTGCCCCGTCCCGCGACGGTCGTCGAGGTCGGCCGGAGTGCCCGCCGGATCCCCGACTTGTCGGCCCTGCCGGGGCTCCTGGCCGCGACGGGATCCTTCGCTTCGCTCCGGGAGCGCCTCGGCGAGCCCGCGCCCGCCGTCCCGGCGGCCGGTCGCCACGCCGGCCTGACGTCGATCCCCCACGGCGCCAAGAGCTACCTCGCTGCGGCCCTCGCGATGGGCGGAGGCAGCTCAGGCGGCCGCGCCGCGGAGGGTGCCTCTTCCACCGGTGAACGCGTCTGCTGGATCGCCCGCGACGCGGAGATCGGCGACCGCGTCGCCGAGGAGCTTGGCGCCTGGCTGGGCGACCCGGCCGCGGTGTCCGTCCTCGAGCCGAGGACGGCGCTCGCCTACGAGCGGAGCGAGCTCGTCGCGGATGAGACGGCCGCTCGCGTCGCGGCGCTCGCCGCCTGGCGGAGCGGGCGCGCCCGGATCCTCGTCGCGAGCGTCCAGGCGCTCCTCCAGCACACCCTGCCGCGCGATGCGCTGCCGACCGAGCCCCGGATCCTGCGCCGGGGCGCCCGCCTGCATCTCGACGCCTTCCTTGCGGAGCTGCTCGACCTCGGATACGTCCCGGCCGTGGAGGTCGCCGGGCGGGGCGAATTCGCCCGACGGGGCGGCATCGTGGACGTCTTCCCGCCGTCGAGCCCACTGCCGGTCCGCCTGGAGTTCTTCGGCGACGAGGTCGACGCCCTGCGGACGTTCGATCCGGCCGACCAGCGGACGATCGGGCCGATCGACGCGGTCGAGCTGCTGCCGGCGAGCGAGGTGCTCCTGCCCGCCGACGGGGTCGCGGGCCTCCGGGCGCGGCTCGGTCGGCGGGCCGGCCGGCTGCCCGACCGGCTGGCGGCGGACCTGGCCCGCTTCGAGGCCGCCGCGGACGCCGTGGCC
>DASVIK010000410.1:0-16550 GCA_036382135.1 Candidatus Limnocylindrales bacterium
CCGGCGCCTCGTTCCAGGCCGGCATCGACCAGCTCGTCGACAAGATCGAGCGGCGGGCCGTCGACCACAAGGACAAGCCGCGCCTGCATGCCCGCGCCGTCGAGGAGAAGCACATCCTGTCGCGCATCGCCGACGGGACCGCCGAGGGCGGCCGCGAGCGCCGGATCGTGAAGATCAAGCGCTTCGACATCGAGCCGATGTTCGAGGAAGACGCCGTCAACGAGATGGAGGAGCTCGGCCACAGCTTCTTCGTGTTCGTGGACGCCGCGACCGAGCGCCTCGCCGTCCTCTATCGGCGCCGCGACGGCGACTACGGCCTCATCGAGCCCTCGGTGGGCGGGCAGTACTCCACGGGCGGCAACGGCCGCGCGGCAGCGACGCCGGCGCCCACCAAGCCCCGCAGCGCGGCGGTCAAGTCCGGCGGTACACCCCGGCGGCGCGGGTCATGAGACCCGTCTCGATGAGATAGCGCCGGAGCGACGCGACGTCCGGATGGAAGATGGCCAACCGCTGGTTGACCTCCTTCTCCGGGTAGTCCCGAGTCTCCGCGAAGCAGCGCTCGCGCAGGTAGGCGAGCACGACGAGGCGCTTCTTCGCCTGGGCCGGGATCGACACGAGCCGGTCGCCCTCCATGAACGCCCGGAGCACCTTGGCGTCGAACGCGGGGAGTGATTCGCCGGCCGGCCCCGGCAGGCTCGTCTGGTCCTCGTCCGCGTGCTCGATCTCGTCGAGCAGCCGGCCGACCGCCTGCAGCCGATCGAGGCGGAGGCTGTACTCCACGTAGGGATGGCTCGGCCGGGCCTCCACGAGGCCCGCGGCCTTGAGTCGCTTGAGGTGATGGACGACCGTGCCGGGCGACAGCGACAGGTCGTCGGCCAGCTCGGCGACCGCATACGAACGCGCGGCGAGGAGCCCGACGATCCGCAATCGCGACGCGTCCGAGAGAGCCTTGAGGGTGACGAGAAGTTCCGGATCCATGCTTGGGATGGTGCCTCACGATTTGATACCTGTCAAACCCACGTCGTCTGCGGTACGATGCCGCGGATGTCGCCCAGGAAGAGCAGCGGACGGGCCCTGCCGGACGGCCGTCGCCTCGGTGCCCATCTGCCGCTGGGTGGCGGGATGGTCGCCGCGGTCGACCGGGCCTACGAGATCGGCGCCCGCGCCCTCCAGGTGTTCGCCGACAACCCCACGGCCTGGCGCCGCCGGACCGAGCCGCCGACCGAGCTGCCGAAGTTCCGTCGCCGGATCGCCGAGCTCGACATCGGCCCGATCGCCATCCACGCGGCGTACCTCATCAACCTCGCCGGGCCGGAGGACGACTTCCGCGAGAGATCCGTGGCCGTCCTCACCGAGGAGCTGCGGGTCGCGCCGTCGTTCGGGGCCCGGTACGTCAACGTCCATACCGGCTCGCACAAGCTCACGGGCCTCGAGGCCGGCATCGACCGGGTGGGCGAGGGGGTGGCCCGGGCGCTCGCCGATTCACCCGACGGCCCGGATGCGGCGATGCTCGTCCTGGAGAACTCCGCGGGCGGAGGCGGTGGCGTCGGCACGACGGCCGAGGAGCTCGAGGCCGTCCTGGAGGCCGCCACGCGCCATGGCGCCGATCCGGCACGGGTCGGCTTGTGCCTCGACACGGCCCACCTGTGGGGCGCCGGCCACCGGATCTCCGACGCGGAGGGGGTTGACGCGCTCGTCGACGAGCTCGATCGGCGGGTGGGCATCGGGCGGGTCGTGATGATGCACCTCAACGACTCGAAGTCCGCGCTCGGCAGCCGGCTCGACCGCCACGAGCACCTCGGGGCCGGCGAGATCGGCGCGGTCGGGATCCAGCGCTGGCTCACCCACCCGCGGCTCGCCCACGTCACCTACTACCTCGAGACCCCGGGCATGGACGTGGGCTACGACAAGATCAACGTCCGGCGGGCGTATACGATCGCGGCCGGCATGCCCTTGCCGCGGTTGCCGCGCGGGGCCCTGGACGTCCGGGGCAGCCGCTCGCGGAGCGGTCCGGCCACCGAGCCGGCGTGAGCGCGGTGACGGTGCCATGAGCGCGCCCCCGGCGCGCGGCCCATCGCTGGCCGAACGGCTCTCGGCGGACCGCTCGTGGTGGCTCGCCCTGGGCGGGATCCTCCTGCTCGCGGCCATCCTGCGCTTCGACGCGCTGCCCACGCGGGGCACCTGGGACGCCGACCAGGGCCACGACATGCTCACGCTCATGGCGTTCGTCCGGGACGGCGTCTTCCCGCTCGTCGGCCCGCCGACCTCGATCGGCGACTTCCACCACGGCGCGGCGTACTACTACCTCCTCGCCCCGTCGGCCTGGCTCGGCGGCGGCGATCCGGCGTTCGTCGTCGGCGAGATCGCGGTCCTGGGCCTCCTCGCGGTCGGGCTGGTCGCCTCGCTCGCCCGATCCGTCGGCGGGATGGTCGCGGGGATCATCGCCGGGCTGCTCATGGCCATCTCGGCCACGGCGATCGACGAATCGACGTTCCTGTGGAACCCCAACCTCGTCGCGTTCACGAGCGCGCTCGCGGTCACGGCCGCATGGCGCGCCTGGACGACGAGGCGGGCGCGCTGGTGGCTCCTGGCCGCGGCTGCGCAGGCCGCGACGATGCAGTGCCACGTGCTCGGGTTCGTGCTCCTGCCGCCGCTCATCGTCTGGCTCATCGCCGACGCGCGACGACGGTCGGGCACGGAACGACGAGCGGTCCTCGCCGTGGCACTGGGCGCGGTCGGGGTCATCGCCGTGAGCTACGTCCCGCTCCTCGCCTCCGAGCTCCAGACGCGGTTCCACGAGACGACCGAGGCGCTCGCCTTCCTCGCCGGCGGCGGCCAGGCCGTCGCGGAGGGCCCGCTCGTCCGGATGGTCTTCGTGACGATGCGGGTCCTCGCCTGGCCGGTCACGGGGTTGCTCATCGACAGCCTCGCGGTCGGCGTCACGGCCGCGGTCGTCGTGGGCACCCTCGCCGTCTGGCGTGCCCGCGTCGCGACCGGACCCGAGCACGACCTCGCTCGCTGGCTGGCCGCGACGATGGCCTGGAGCTGCGCCGTCCTGGGAGTGGCGATCGCCGGCCTCGCGAACGTCACGGCGCTGCCGGTCGACCACTACCACGCGTTCCTCGACCCGCTCGTGTTCCTCGTCGTCGGCCTGGGCCTCGCGAGCCTGGCGAGACTGGGGCGCGGGACGCTGGGCAAGACTCCCGAGCGATGGCGCCGCGGTGGCGCGGCGCACGTGGGTGCGGTGGCAGTCGTCGTGCTCATGGTCGGGCTGGCCGGCTGGAATATCGCCCGGATGCCGCCGTTCGTGGCCCGCGATGGGGGCTACCCGGCGGCCGAAGTGGCCGCCCGGCGCATCGTGACCGACGTCGGGGGTCGCACGGGCCTCTTCGCCAGCCTGCCCGACTTCAAGACGTCCGAGGCGTACGTCTACCCGGTCCAGCGCCTCGGCGGGCACCTGCGCGCCGACATCACCGACACGATCGGTCTGGGGGCCTATGTCGTCGTGTGCGACGACCTCTTCGTGACCGACTGCGGCGGCACGGCCGAGGACCATTCGGTCGCCGCGCTGGCCGAGCCGCTGCGGCTCGTCGACCGCTTCGTCGCCGCGCCGGGCCGGACGATCTCGGTGTACATCGGCTCCGCGCCGGTGGTCCTCACGAACGCTCGGTAGGGCGCGGGGCCGGGGTCTGCCGCGCCGACGGGCCGGCTCCTGCGCTCGGACACACAAAGACGAACGCCGGCCCCCCAGAGGCCGGCGTTCGTTGTCCCCGAGACCCGGCCGTGGAGGCGACCGAGTCAGTGCCCGAGATAAGCCTAGTAGCGACCCGAAGTGCGCGTGACCGTCCGTGTGATCGGACGAGAGGCGCTGAGTCGGGCCGGGGAGCCGACGCCGGCCGCAACGGGGCCGCCGCCGATCATCCCGCGCATGGGTGGGCGATCGCTGCCCCGGTCGGTCGGCTCGCTGGGCTGCATCGCCCGTCCGAACCGTCGCATCCGGACGGCAAGGTAGTACTCCATGATCTGACGGACCTGCGGCTCGCTGAGAGCCTCATCCGCGCGCAGCGAGTACTCGACGCGCGCGGTCGGGTTCATCGAGCCGTTCGACACGAGCCCCAGGTACTGAGGCGTGTCGGCGTCCTCACGCAGTTCGCGGAGGCCACGGGCGAGCTTGGTCGCCGTGCCGAGGGAAGGCATCCTGTCGCCCCGGATGAGTCGCGAGATCGTCGAGTGGTCGACGCCGGACTGCTGGGCGAGTTGCCGCTGGGACATCTTCTTGGCCTTGAGCTGGGCTCGCAGCCATTCGTTGAACGCTCTGCCGTTCTGGGTCGTCATCGTCTGGAACTGGGCTCCGTGCTCGCGAGCGAGAGACCTTCCGGTCTTCGTCCACTATCCGTTCAGGGCACGGGACCCTGTATCACCCGTTCGTACCGGTAGCCAGCACCACTCGGAGCGCGGCCCGGAGAGGTCCGGTGGGGTTCGTGGCGGTCCGGTGGTCCGCGATCGGTGACCCGGGGCCCCATCTCGAGCGCCGGTGCCGTCGCTCGGCAGGTTCCGGAACCGCCCGCGCCTACGGCACCGAGGTCGCGGGGGGGACCTCGTGGGCGCCGCGCAGGCCGGAGCCACGCCGGAGCGGAGACAGGACGTAGGCGATACTGCCGAGCACGATGATCGAGAGGACGCTGATGGTGCGATCCACGAGCGTGATCGCCACGGCAGTCGATGCGCCCAGGCCGTAGACGGCGGTGAGGATGCCCACGACGCCGGTCTCGACGACGCCCAGCCCGCCCGGGGTGAGCGGAACGGCGGTGAGCAGCGACCCGCACAGCGCGACGAAGAAGGAGCCGCTGATGCCGAGGTGGACGCCCGGGATGCCGAGGGCCTCGACGACGAGGAAGAGGCGGATCGCCTCGGTCGACCAGATGAGGCCGGTCAGGACGATGAGGATCGGCATCTGGCGCAGCCCGACGGCGCCGAACACGCCCTCCTCGAAGCGGTCGTACAGCTCGACGATGCGGTGCGGGAGGGGCAGCCGCTGGATGATCCGCCGCCCGAAGTTGCGCATCGTGAGGAGCGCCGCGGCGAGGACCACGACGACGCCGACGCCGAGGGCGAAGAGGGCCTGGACGATGGGCGGCAGCCCGGTCCGGAAGCTCACGTAGCCGGCCCCGAGCCCGAGCACCGCGATCGCGAAGAGGTCGAGGATGCGCTCGATGAAGACGGTCCCGAAGGTCTTGCTGAGCGACACGGGCGAGTTGATCTTGAGGAGGTACGCCCGGTAGATGTCGCCGAGCTTGGCCGGCACGAGGCAGTTGACGAGCCAACTGATGAAGATGATCTCGGTGGCGTCGCGCGGCCGGATCGCATACCCCGTTCCGCGCAGCAGGAGCACCCAGCGCCAGCCGCGCAGCGGGAAGCCGGCGTAGTAGACCGCGAATGCGGCCACGATGAGCAGCGGATTCGCCTTGCCGATGATGCGCGGCAGCGCCGCGAGGTCGAAGCCGGGCAGCGTCTTGGCGAGCAGCACGAGCAGGATGACGGGCACGACGAGCGACACGATCGTCCGGGGCTGGCGCAGGCGGCGGCCGAGCGACAGCTGGTCGACGGCCTCGCTGTCGGAGGGTTCGGCCGGCGGAATCGGGGCACGGTCCACGGGGAGTGCCGCGGGATGGACTACCTGCATCGGTTCAGACGGTACCGGCGGAGCGCCCGGGTCGGCCATCGACCGATGGTCCTGTGGTCCGTCGGTCATCGCCCGTGCTCCCCCGGCGCGAGGGCGGTCCCGTCGTCCGCGTCGACCTCCGGACCGCCGTCCGGATCCGCGTCGGGGCCGGCCGCGGGGCCGGCCCCGCCCGACACCCGGCCGTTGCCGCGCGACCGCTGGACGAGCTTGGCGATCGGCGTGACGAGCCGCGCGAAGTAGGTCGCCCGGCCGGTGACGAGCTGGGCGCTCGACAGCGCGGCGAGCAGCCCGGCCGCGGTCGACGGGTCGCCCGTGAGGGTCGTGTAGGCCACGCCGACCTCGAGCGTGGAGTGCGCGTCGCTCACGGCGACCCCGGGCATGTCGTGGTCGTGGGCGAACAGCGCGGCCTGCTCGTTGCCCGACCCGCCGAGCACCCGGGCGTTGTACGCCTCGACCCAGTCGACGAGACCGACCATCGCCTCGAGGGCCTCGTTCCGGCCCATCGACCCGCGCAGCCGGTCGAACGGATGGGGCACGCCGATGAGGCCGCCCTGCTCGCGCACCGCGGCGATCGTCTCCGCCACGGGACGGCCGGGCGGCACGGCGCGCTCGAGGAACAGCGCGATGAGGTCGCCGGCGGCGGTCTTGATCTCCTCCCCGACGATGACCGTCAGGCCGGCCGGCGCCCCGTCACGCGCGCGCAGGGCGCCGTCGATCCGGTCGTGGTCGGTGATCGCGAGGTGGGTCAGCCCGCGGCCGAGGGCGGCTCGGGCCACGGCGACCGGATCGGCCAGGCTGTCGAAGCTCGAACGGGTGTGACAGTGGAGGTCGATGAACGCCCGCCGCGGATCGGGGGTCACGGAAGTCGCCCGTCAGACCGCCTGCACCAGCGACTTCTTGAAGAAGTCGTAGTGCTCCAGGGCCAGGCCGGTGCCGAGGGCGACGCAGTCGAGCGGGTTCTCCGCCACGTGGCACGGGACGCCGGTGACCTGGGTGAGCAACCGGTCGATGTTGCGGAGCAGCGCGCCGCCGCCCGACATGACCATGCCCTTGTCGATGATGTCGGACGAGAGCTCCGGGGGCGTCTGCTCGAGCACCCCGCGGACGGCGGTCACGAGCTGCTGGAGCGGCAGCTCGATCGCCTCCATGACCTCCGACGAGGTGATCGGGATCGTCCGCGGCAGGCCGGCGATGAGGTCGCGGCCGCGGACCTCCATCTGGAGCTCGCGCTCGAGCGGGAGCGCCGTGCCGATCTGGATCTTCACTTCCTCGGCGGTCCGGTCGCCGACCATGAGGTTGTACTTCTTGCGGATGTACGTGGCGATCGACTCGTCGAACTTGTTGCCGCCGACGCGCAGCGAGGTGAACACGACGATCCCGCCGAGGGCGATGACCGCGATCTCGCTCGTCCCGCCGCCGATGTCGATGACCAGGTTGCCGGACGGTCCGCTGATCGGGACGTTGGCCCCGATGGCGGCGGCGAGCGGCTCCTCGATGAGGTACGCCTCGCGGGCGCCGGCCTTGAGCGCGGCATCGCGGACGGCCCGCTTCTCGACGGAGGTGACGCCGGCCGGCACGCTGATCATGACCTCGGGCCGCGAGAACCCGATGTGGCCCTTGGTCGCCTTGCCGATGAAGAACTTGAGCATCGCCTCGGTGATGACATAGTCGGCGATGACCCCATCCTTCATCGGCCGGATGGCCTGGATGTTGCCCGGGGTACGGCCGATCATCTCGCGAGCCTCGGCGCCCACGGCGACGATGCGGTTGTCGTCGCTCACCGCCACGACGGACGGTTCCTGGATGACGATGCCCTTGCCCTGGACATAGACCAGGACGTTGGCCGTACCGAGGTCGATACCGATCTTCATCAGCGGGTGACTGCGTTCCCTTCAGGGTGGCGGCCGCTCGAGGCGTCGGTCGCTGGTGAGTCCGGAATGCGCTCGATCCTCGCGCCGAGATCGAGGAACTTGCGCTCGATGTTCTCATACCCCCGGTGAACGTGGTGCGCGCCGTGGATCGTGGTCGTCCCCTCGGCGGCGAGGGCGGCCAGGATCAGCGACGCGCCGGCCCGCAGGTCGCCGATCGCCACCTCGGCGCCGTGCAGCCGCGCCGGGCCGCCGATCGAGGCGTGATGGGGGTCCGCGAGCGTCACCTCGGCGCCCATCCGGACGAGCTCGGAGAGGAATTCGAGGCGGTCCTCGAAGATCGCCTCGTGGACGCTGCTCACCCCGCTCGCCTGGCTCAGCAGCACGCAGGCCGGCGGCTGGAGATCCGTGGCAAAGCCCGGGTAGGCGGCCGTCTCGATGTTGGTGGCCCGGTACGCGCCGCTCCCCGGGGGCGCGCCACGGACCTCGATCCGATCCGAGCCGCAGGTCGCGTCGACGCCCACCCGCTCGAGCATCTCCAGGAAGGCCCCGAGGTGCTCGCACGGCGCGTCCTCGAGCGTGACGTGCCCGCCCGTGACCGCGGCCGCCACGATGAACGTGCCCGCCTCGATCCGGTCGGGGACGACGCGATGGTCCGCGCCGCGCAGCCGCTTGCGCCCCTCGACCTCGATCGTGTCGGGATAGGACCGCACGACCTCGGCGCCCATCATCTGGAGGAACGCGATGAGATCGTCGACCTCCGGCTCCTGGGCGGCCGGGCGGATGATCGTGTGGCCCTCGGCCAGGACCGCGGCGAGCAGCGCGTTCTCCGTGCCCATGACCGACACGAACGGGAAGCGGACCTCGGCCCCACGCAGGCGGCCTGGGGCGCGGGCGAAGTAGTAGCCGTTCCGATACTCGATCTCAGCGCCCATCGCGCGCATCGCGTCAACGTGGAGATTGACCGGCCGCCGGCCGATCCGGTCGCCGCCGGGGTTGCTGATGATGACCCGGCCGAAGCGGGCGAGGAGCGGGCCCAGCAGGATGAAGCTGGCCCGCATCTTGGCCGCCGCCTCGAGGGGCACGAAGAGCCACTCGACGTCCCCCGAGGCGATCTCGTAGACGTTGGGGCTCGGGTGGTCAACAACGACGCCGAGGTCGCGCAGCGTGTCGGCCATGACCCGGACGTCCTCGATCTCGGGCATGTTCGTGAACCGGCAGCGCTCCCCCGTCAGGGTCGCCGCGGCGAGCAGCTTGAGCGCCGCGTTCTTCGCGCCGCTGATCGACACGGTTCCCACGAGCGGGCGGCCGCCCTCGATCCGGAGCGCGGTCTGTTCGACCGGCTCGGGGCGGTACTCCCACTGGAACGGACGGGCGTCGGCCATGGTCGCCTCAGCCGCGCTGCCGCGGACCCTCGTGGCGACGGCGCTCGGCGACGCGGACGCGGAGGAGCGCCTGCTGGAGCGTCGCCCGCGCGGCCGCCAGGTCGGCGCCCTCATGGACACCGCTCTCCAGGGCGCGCTCGGCCTCGCGACGAGCCTCCTGGGCCCGCTCGAGGTCGATCTCCGACGCGAGGTCGGCGCTTTCGGCCATCACCACGACCTTGTCCGGAAGGACCTGGAGGAAGCCGCCGAAGACCGCGAACGTCTCCTCGGTCCCGCCCTTGCGGATGCGCAGCTCGCCGTGCCCCAGGTTCGCGATGAGCGGCGCGTGGTGGGGCAGGACACCGAGCTCACCCTCAGAGCCCGGCAGCTGGACGCTGTCGACCTCCCCGCTGTACGCGAGCCGCTCGGGCGTGACGATGTCGAGGAGCAGTGGCATGCCTTATCCCGCCAGGGCCGCCGCGTTGGCGCGGACGTCGTCGAGCGTGCCGGCGAGGAAGCACGCCTGCTCGGGCAGGGTGTCGGTCTTGCCCTCGAGGATCTCGGCGAAGCTGGCCACGGTCTCCTTGATCGGGACGTACTTGCCCGGTCGGCCCGTGAAGACCTCGCCGACGAAGAAGGGCTGGCTCATGAATCGCTGGAGCCGGCGGGCCCGGGCGACGGTGGACTTGTCCTCCTCGGACAGCTCGTCGATGCCCAGGATCGAGATGATGTCCTGGAGGTCGCGGTAGCGCTGGAGGACGCGCTTGGTCTCCTGCGCCACGTCGTAGTGCTCCTGGCCGACGACGAGCGGGTCGAGCACGCGCGAGGTGGACGTCAGCGGATCGACCGCCGGGTAGATCCCGAGCTCGGTGATGTAGCGCTCGAGGCGGATCGTCGAGTCGAGGTGCCCGAACGTCGTGGCCGGCGCCGGGTCCGTGTAGTCGTCGGCCGGCACGAAGACCGCCTGGAGGCTCGTGATCGAGCCCTTCTTGGTGGACGTGATCCGCTCCTGGAGCCCGGCCATCTCGGTGGCCAGGTTGGGCTGGTAGCCCACGGCCGACGGCATCCGGCCGAGGAGCGCCGACACCTCCGAGCCCGCCTGGGTGAACCGGAAGATGTTGTCGATGAACAGGAGGACGTCGCGGCCCTCCTCATCGCGGAAGTATTCGGCCATCGTCAGGGCCGACAGGCCGACCCGCAGGCGGGCGCCGGGCGGCTCGTTCATCTGGCCGAAGACGAAGGCCGTCTTGGCGATGACGCCCGATTCGGTCATCTCGTGGATGAGGTCGTTGCCCTCGCGGCTGCGCTCGCCCACGCCGGCGAACACCGAGTAGCCCGAGTGCTCCTGGGCCACGTTCCGGATCAGCTCCTGGATGATGACCGTCTTGCCGACGCCGGCCCCGCCGAAGATGCCGATCTTGCCGCCCTTGCGGAACGGGCAGATGAGGTCGATGACCTTGATGCCCGTCTCGAAGACCTCGACCTCGGTCGTCTGCTGGTCGAACGGCGGCGGCGCGCGGTGGATCGGCAGCGTGAGCTCGGCGCTCACCGGGCCCTTCTCGTCGATGGGGTGGCCCAGGACGTCGAAGACCCGGCCGAGCGTCACCTCGCCGACCGGAACGCGGATCGCGTCGCCGGTGTCGAGGACCGGCAGGCCGCGGGCCAGGCCATCGGTCGTCGTCATGGCCACGGTGCGCACCCAGTTGTTGCCCAGGTGCTGCTGGACCTCGCAGACGAGTGCCTCGCGGCCCTCGCGCTCGATCTCGACGGCGTTGTAGATGGCCGGCAGGCCGCCGGCGGGGAACTCGATGTCCACGACGGCGCCGGTGATCTGGATCACCCGGCCGGTCGCCTTGCTCGCGGCGGTCTTCGCGGCGGTCTTCGTGGCGGTCGCCATGCTGTCAGTGCCTCCTGCGTGGGTGCGTCAGCGGGCCTGCGCGCCCGACGCGATCTCGATCATCTCGCGCGTGATGTTCGCCTGGCGGATCTTGTTGTACGAGAGGGTCAGGTCCTCGATGAGGTCCTCGGCGTTGTCGGTCGCGTTCTTCATCGCGATCATCCGGCTCGATTCTTCGCTCGCCTTGCTCTCGAGGACCGCCTGGAAGAGGCGGGTGGCGATGTAGCGCGGGACGAGCTGCTCGAGGACCGCGACCGGCGACGGTTCGAAGATGAACTGCCGGCCGGGGATGCCGGTGGTGTCCGGGTTGGGCACGATCGGCAGGAGCGGAGCGATGGTCGGGCGCTGGACGAGCGTCGACACGAAATGGCTGTAGGCGATGTCCACCCGGCCGGCCTCGCCGCTCCGGAACGCGTCCGTGACGAGGCGGGTGATCGGCACGACGTCGGCGAAGCTGGGCCGGTCGCCGAAGCTCGCGAAGTGGGCCTCGATCGGGACGTGCGCGCGGCGCATCGCGTCGCGGCCCTTGCGCCCGATGGTCACGAGGGCCAGGTCGCCACCCGATTCGGTGATCTCGCGCGCGGTGAAGCGGACGATGTTCGTCACGAGCGGGCCGCTCAGCGGTCGGTCCGGGGTGATGAGGATGATGAGCCGCTTGCCGCCCTCGCGGCCGCCGAGGAGCGGGTGCGCGTCGTCGCCCAGGACGGCTGCCACGTCCGCGAGGACCTCGTCGATCTTGTCGGAGTACGGGCGGGACGCCAGCGTCGCGTCCTGGGCGCGCTTGAGCTTCGAGGCGGCCACGAACTGCATCGCGCGGGTGATCTGCTTGATGTTCTTGACGGCGCCGATCCGCCGCCGGATATCACGCTGGCTCGCCACGCGCTCGCTCCGCTCCCCTGCCCGTCGCCCGGGCCGCTACGCGAGGAAGCTCTGACGGAACGCCGTCAGGGCCTCGTCGAGGGCGGTCGCCAGCTCGTCGGAGAGCGCCTTGGTCTTGCCGATCTCGGCCAGGACCGTGGGTCGCTCCGCCTCGAGGAAGCGGTAGAACTGGATCTCGAACTCCTTGAGCCGGGGCGTCGGCACGTCGTCGAGCTGGCCCTTGGTCGCCGCGTACAGGATCGCGACCTGCTTCTCGACGGACAGCGGCTGGTACTGCGGCTGCTTCACGACCTCGGAGAGCTTCTCGCCCCGGGTCAGCTGGTCGCGGGTCGCCTTGTCGAGGTCCGCCGCGAACTGGGCGAACGCCGCGAGCGCGCGGTACTGGGCGAGGTCGAGCTTGAGCGGCGCGGCCACCTTCTTCATCGCCTTGGTCTGGGCCGCCGAGCCCACCCGGCTGACCGAGATGCCCACGTTGAGGGCGGGACGCTGGCCGGCGTTGAACAGGTCGGTCTCGAGGAAGATCTGGCCGTCCGTGATCGAGATGACGTTGGTCGGGATGTACGCCGAGACGTCGCCGGCCTGGGTCTCGATGATCGGCAGCGCCGTCAGAGAGCCGCCGCCGTTCTCGTCGTTCAGGCGCGCCGCGCGCTCCAGCAGCCGGCTGTGGAGGTAGAACACGTCGCCCGGATACGCCTCACGGCCCGGCGGGCGGCGCAGGAGGAGCGACATCTCGCGATAGGCCCACGCGTGCTTGGAGAGGTCGTCGTACACGCACAGGGCATCCTTGACGGTGTGGCCGTCGATCTCGACGCCCACTTCCATGATCTCCTCGCCCATCGCAGCGCCCGAGTACGGGGCCAGGTACTGGAGCGGGGCCGGATCCTCGGCGCCGGCGACGACGACGATCGTGTGCTCCATCGCGCCGTACTTCTCGAGCGTCGCCACGGTATTCGCGACTGTCGAGAGCTTCTGGCCGATCGCCACATAGATGCAGACGAGGTCCTTGCCCTTCTGGTTGATGATCGTGTCGATGGCGATGGCCGTCTTGCCCGTCTGGCGGTCGCCGATGAGGAGCTCGCGCTGGCCCCGGCCGATCGGGATGAGCGCGTCGATGGCCTTGATGCCCGTCTGGACCGGCGTGTCCACCGACTTGCGGACGATGACGCCCGGGGCGATGCGCTCGACCGGGCGGGTCTTCTTCGAGACGATGGGGCCCTTGTCGTCGAGCGGGCGCCCGAGCGGGTCCACGACCCGGCCCAGGAGCGCCTGGCCGACCGGCACCTCGACGACCTTGCCGGTCGTCTTGACCGTGTCGCCCTCCTTGATCGCATTGGCGTCGCCGAGGATGACCGCGCCGACCGTCTCCTCCTCGAGGTTGAGGGCCATGCCGCGGACGCCGCCCGGGAACTCGAGCAGCTCGGACGACAGGGCGCCGTCGAGGCCGTAGATCTGGGCGATGCCGTCGCCGACCTCCACGACCGTGCCGACGGTCCGCGTCTCGGTCGCCGCGTCGAACCCCTCGATCGCGGACTTGATGATGCTGGTGATCTCGTCTGAGCGGATGGCCATCGGTCCTTCGGTCCTCCGTGTCGGGCGCCTGGGCCCGCGGGGTGTGCCGGGCGGTCGAGACCGCCGGCGCGGTGGGCCCTAGCGGGTGCCCGCCACGAGCTGATCGCGGAGCCGCTCGAGGCGACCCCGCACGCTGGCGTCGATCATGCGGTCGCCGACCTGCACCGTGACCCCGCCGATGAGCGATGGATCCACGGCCGTGGTCAGCTTGACGGTCTGCCCGGTCATCGACTCGAGTCGCGCGCCGATCGCGGCGACCTCGTCCTTCTCGAGCGGGGCGGCGCTGGTCACGCTGGCGGCGACGACGCCGCGCAACACGTCCAGGAAGCGCGTGAACTCCCCGGCGATCGCCGGCAGGAGCGCGAGGCGGCCCCGCTGGTCGAGCAGCCGGACCAGGTTGAGGACGAGCGGCGAGACCCGCCCGTCGAGGAGCCGACCGATGAGCGCCGAGCGATCGGCGAGCGGCACGGAGGGGTTGGCGACGATGCGTGCGACCCGCTCGTCGCCCACGAGCTGGGCGGCGGTGGCGAGGTCGCCGGCCCATGCGTCGTACGTGTCGTCACGCGTGGCGAGCTGGAAGGCTGCCTCCGCGTAGCGGCGTGCGGCGCTGGTGGATCTGGCCATCGTGTGGTGGTGCTCCGAGACTCAGTGGTTCAGGCGGGTCAGGTGGTTCAGTTGGGCGGAGCCGCGTCGGACGTGCCGGCGGACTCGCGCAGGAAGTCCTCGACGAGACGCCGTTGCGTCGCGCCGGTCATGTTCGCGCCGACGACCTTGCCGGCGGCGGCAAGGGCCAGGTCGGCGACCTCGGCGCGCAAGTCGGCCACGGCGCGCAGCTTCTCGGCCTCGATCTCGGCGGTCGCCCGCTCGCGCAGGCGCTCGAGCTCGAGCCTGGTCGCGGCGATGTCGGCGTCGCGCGTCTCCTGGGCGACCTTCTGGGACCGCTCGAGGAGCTCGCGCGCCTCACGGCGCGCTTCGGCCAGCGTCTCGGCCCGCTCCTTCTCGGCGTTCGCCCGGTCCGTCCGCGCCTGCTCGGCGTCGCGCAACCCCTGCGCGATGCGGGTCCGGCGCGAGCTGAGCATCCTGCTCAGGGTCTTGCCGAAGAGCAGGTTGGCGAGGACGAGGAACAGGATGAAGTTGAGCGACGAGACGATGACCCAGAAGAAGTTGATCTGCAGCGCGGGGCCCGCCTCCGCGGCGGCCCGGAGGACCGGCGCCAGGTGCGGTGCGCCCACGAGCGCGAGCAGGTTCACGGTACTGCGGCTCCCGGCGCGCTAGGACTTCGCGAGGAGGAGCGCGAGGATGCCGACGACGATCGCGAGGACGCCCAGTCCTTCGGCGAACGCCGCGCCGAGGATGAACGTCGCCCGGATGTTCGGTGTCGCGTCGGGATTACGGCCGATGGCGGCCGCGGCCATGCCGGTCAGGATGCCGATGCCGATGCCGGGGCCGATGACCCCGAGGGCCGCGAGGCCTGCGCCGAGAGGTCCCATGTATGCGCTCCTCCTGGAATTCGTCCGGCGTACCCGGACCTTGCGTGGGGATTGGGCAGTGATGGATCGCTGAATCAATGAGCCGGTTGCGCCCCCTGGAGCGGCGCCCCGATGTTCCCTTCCGGCAGGTCGGCGAACTCAGGCGCTTCGTGCGCCTCCTCGCCGTGGCTCTCCACGGCGATCACGGTGTACATGACCATGAGGGTCGAGAAGATGAGGGCCTGGATGAAGTTCAGGAGCCCCTCGAGCAGCATCATGATCGACGGGGCGGCCGCGATGGTGAGCGCCGTGATGACGCCAAGAGCCACCTCGCCACCGAAGATGTTGCCGAAGAGCCGCATGGAGAGCGTGATGGGCTTGATGAACTCGAGCATGAACTCGATGAGGCCCACGAACAGGCCGATGAGGCCCGCGCCCAGGCCGTCCTTGAAGCCGGTGAACACGAAGAACTTGCCCAGGTAGTGACGGACGCCGAGCACCCGGAAGCCCTGGAACTGGAAGTAGAAGAAGACGACCAGGGCGAGCCCCAGGGTGACATTCACGTCGCTCGTTGGCGCCCGGAGCGCCTCCACCTTGCCGAAGATGGGCAGCAAGCCGCTCCAGTTCGAGACGAGGATGAACAGGAAGAACGCCGTGAAGACCGGCACGTGCCTGCGGGCGGGTTCGCCACCGAGCGACACGGCCCAGTCCTCCAGCTTCTCGAAGGTCAGCTCGATGAAGTTCTGGAACCGGCCCGGGACGTCCCGCATGCGGCGGGTCGATACGAAGCCGACGAGGAGAACCCCCAGGATCACCAGCCAGCTCGTGACGATCGTGTTCGTGATGCTCGGCTGGAACGAGACGATCCCGGGAACCCCCGCGTTCGGGTCGGGCGCCAGGTCGAGGACGACCACCGGCGCCGGGATCTCGAGGTTGGCATTGATGAGGTCCGCGATACCGGTGATCGGATGGCCGGGCGCGTCCTTCGGGTAGGGCGGGACGAACAGGAAGGCGAGCACGTCCAGCACGACGACGGCCACGACGAGCGGCCAGAGGTAGCGCCGGAGGAGGCTGCGCTTGGCCGGGGCCTCGTCGGCGGGCGCGATCGAGGCGGGGGCTGTGGCGTCGGTGACTATCCCGGGGTCGCTCAACGATCCTCGCTCCACACACACAAGCGCGGCTCACGCCGCGCTCATTCGATCTTCGTCGACCCGTTGCTCCGGGTCAGTCGAACCGTGCCAGGAACCTGCTGATCATCCGGTACATGGCCCGTGCGCCCAAGCCCGCGCCGGCGAGAAAGCCGACGATCGTGAGCAACGGGACGGTTCTCAGCTGGTTGTCGACCCAGTTCCCGGCGAGTGCACCCAACAGGGTGGTGACCAGGAGGACGATCCCGATCTCGGAGAAAAGGGCGAGATAGGCTCCCGCCTGACCGGGCTCGATCATGGGCTCCCTGCAAGGCTGGCGGAGTATACCAGAGGCCATTTCGGCCGGGCAAACGAGGGAGGGGTTTCCGGGACGGTCTCGCGGTGGGGGCGTGGCGGGCGCGTGGAGGGTGCCGGCGCCCGCGGAGCGTGCGGGGCGGGTGCCGCGCCGACGGTGGGTTCGCCGCGCCTGGGCCGCCCCGCGGCGCCCGCCGCGCCCGGGCCGCCCCACCGCGCCGGGGGCCCGGGCCGCCACCGAACCGCACCATTTACGCGCCTGGTGACTGCGATGGACGCCTGGACCGTGATCCCGGGCTCGAGGCGCACGTGCTCGAGCGTGGCCGGAGCGTGCCGGCCGCCTCCGACGCCCGCGCGTCGCCCACCACAGTCACCCATG
>DASVIK010000411.1:0-1841 GCA_036382135.1 Candidatus Limnocylindrales bacterium
GACCGGCAACGTGAGGTTCGTACGGACCATGACCATGGTGTTCTCCGGAGTGTGCAAGATGATGCGCATAGGCTATCACACCGACGTCCAGATGCCGATGGGCCGCGCCGGGCGCGCACGGACATGCCTCCGTCGGGTACCCTTGTACATGAAACGTATGCACTCTGGATGAAGGAGGGCGCGTGGCGCAGCGCTACGACGCGGTGATCATCGGCGGCGGCCACAACGGCCTCGTCAGCGCCGCCTACCTCGCCCGCGCCGGCCTGCGGACCGTCGTCCTCGAGAAGCGCCACGTCCTCGGCGGGGCCGCGGTCACCGAGGAGATCTTTCCGGGCTTCCGGTTCAGCGTCGCGAGCTACGTCGTGAGCCTCCTGCGGCCGGAGATCATCCGCGAGCTCGAGCTGCCGAAGCACGGCCTCGACATCCTGCCGCTCGACGGCACGTTCACCCCGCTCGAGGGCGACTACCTGTGGCGGGTCAACGACCACGGCCGGACGATGCGCGAGATCCGGCGCTGGAACCCGGTCGACGCCGAGGCGTACGAGGAATACGGCCAGCTCATGGTCGAGATGGCCCGCTTCATCAAGCCGATCCTGGCGATCGTGCCGCCCGACCTGACCGGGCTGGACCCGCGCCAGCTGACCCCGCTGGCCGGCCTCGCCCGGGCCTTCCAGCGCCTGCCCGAGAAGCAGCAGGCCGTGTTCGTGCAGCTCATGACGATGAGCGCAGCTGACTTCCTGCGCCAATGGTTCACCATCGACCCGCTCATCGCCACGATGTCGGCGTCGGGGATCATCGGCACCTACCAGGGGGTCCAGAGCCCCGGGACCGCGTACGTCCTGCTCCACCACTACATGGGCGAGATCGATGGGGCGTTCCGCGCCTGGGGTATCCCCAAGAACGGCACCGGCGGGGTCAGCGAGGCGATCGGGAATGCGGCGCGCGCCTTTGGTGCGGAGATCCGCACCGAAGCGCCCGTGGCGCGGATCCTCACCCGCGACGGGAAGGCGACCGGGGTCGCGCTCGAGTCGGGCGAGGAGATCCTCGCCGACGCGGTCCTGAGCTCGGTCGATTCGCGGCTCACGTTCCTCGGCCTGCTCGAACCGGGCACCCTTGAGCCGGGCTTCGAGGACGAGGTCCGCCGGTTCAAGTTCCGCGGGTCGTCCGGCAAGGTCAACATGGCCGTGGATCGGTTGCCGGAGTTCACGAGCCTGCCCGGTCCCGGAGAGCACCTGCGCGGGGCGATCAGCTTCAGTGCGTCCGTCGACGACATGGAGCGTGCCTACGACGACGCCAAGTACGGGCACTGGAGCCGGCGGCCGTACATCGACATGATCATCCCGACGCTCGTCGACCCGTCCATGGCTCCCCCGGGCAAGCACGTGATCAGCTGCTTCGTGCAGTACGCCCCGTACCACCTCGATCCGAGCCTGGGCACCTGGGACGACAACCGCGAGGCGTTCGGCGACGCGGTCATCGACCGGATCGCCGAGGCGGCGCCGAACATCCGGGACATCATCCTCCACCGCCAGGTGCTGACGCCCCTGGACATCGAGCGCACGCTCGGGCTGACCGAGGGCAACATCTTCCAGGGCGAGTTGTCGCTCGAGCAGCTCTTCTTCAACCGGCCCGTGCCCGGCTACGCCAGGTTCCGGACGCCGGTCCGCGACCTCTGGCTGTGCGGCTCGGCGACCCATCCGGGCGGCGGGATCATGGGCGCCAACGGCCGGATCGCAGCGCTGGAGCTGCTCAAGGCCCGCGGCCGACGGGCGGCGTGACGATGACCGCGACCACCTCGAGCACCTCCGCGCCCTACGACGCCATCGTCGTGGGGGCCGGCC
>DASVIK010000412.1:0-6660 GCA_036382135.1 Candidatus Limnocylindrales bacterium
GGACCTGACGATCCGAAGCGCCGAGTCATCGATGGCGACGAGCGTCACCTCGCCCACGGTAGGTCAAGTCCGTGACGGTTACGTGATCCGGCCTGACGGACGAATCGAGCTGCTCTATCGCGTGACGAGCGATCAGCCCGAGCCCTCGTCACCCGGGGGCTGCTAGCGAGGACCCAAGGTCGTCCCGGCGTCGATGCCAGCCCGGCTAGATCGAGGTTCGTGAGGAGCTAGCCGACGTGAGCACGCGACCGAGTGACGTTGGCGCACGCTGACTGACGCTAAGGTGCCCTCATCCGCGGGAGGGGTGGTGTCAACGAGCGCCGGCCGGCCATCGCGCAGCGTCCTCCGGAACATCGACTTCCGGAAGCTGTGGGCCGCCCAGGCGATCAGCGTTTACGGGACACAGGTCACGGTGCTGGCGGTGCCGCTCGTTGCGGCCCTGACCCTGCGGGTGTCGCCCTTCGAGTTCGGGCTGCTCGGGACGCTGGAGTTCCTGCCCTTCGCGCTCCTGAGCCTGCCCGCCGGCGTGTGGGTCGATCGGCTGCGGCGACGGCCGATCCTGATCCTCGCCGACCTGGTCCGGGCCGTCCTCCTGCTCTCGATCCCGGCCGCCGTGATCGTCGACCGGCTTACGCTCCCACAGCTCTACGTGGTCGTCTTCGCGAACGGCTGCCTGACGGTCTTCTTCGACGTCGCAGCCCAGAGCTTCCTCCCGACCATGCTCGAACGCGATCAACTCGTCGATGGCAACTCGAAGCTCGAGCTGACGCGGACGACGTCGCAGCGGCTCGGCCCGGGGCTTGCGGGCGTGCTCATCGGGGTCATGACCGCGCCCTTCGCCATCGTCATCGACTCGATCAGCTACCTCCTGTCTGCTGCCTTCCTGTCGTGGATCCGGCGGCCGGAGCGGCCAGTGGACCGCCAGCACGGAGGCACCGATCCGGGCCGATCGATGCGGGCCGAGATCGGCGCCGGCGTCCGCTACGTCTTCGGCCATCCGTGGCTTCGCGCGATGGCCGTCGCGGTCGCCATCGGCAACCTCTTCGGCAACGTCGCCGACTCGATCCTCATCCTCTTTCTCGTGACGGAGCGCGGGTTCACGGCGGCCCAGATCGGATTCGCGTTCACGATCGGGTCGATCGGCGTCATCGGCGGCGCGCTGGCAGTGAATCGGCTGACCCGGCGGCTCGGCGTGGGCCGGACGCTCCTCTTCTCGGAGATCGGGTCGAGCCTGTCGTGGCTACCGATCGCGGTCGCACCCGATGCCCTCCTGTTCCCGGCCCTTGCCCTGACGATCACCGCGCTCGGGTTCTTCGCGGCCGGCTGGAACGTGAACGCGGTGAGCCTCCGCCAGGCGATCACGCCGCTCCCGATGCAGGGCCGGACGAACGCCACGATGCGGTTCATCAGCTGGGGCCTGATCCCGGTCGGCACGCTCGTGGGCGGCCTGCTCGGCAGCACGATCGGACTCCACAACGCGATCTGGGTGGGCGCGCTCGGCGCCATGTTCGGCTTCGTGCCGGTGGCCCTGTCGTCGGTCCGGCACCTCCGGTCGATGCCCTCCGCGATCGATGGCGACTCTGCCCGGCCAACCTCCGCCGAGGCCGGATCCGAGGCCGGACCCGAGGCCGACGCCGGGTCAGCCGGGGCCTGATCCCTCTGACGAACTCGGGTCGGTTGCGCGGCGGCGTCGGTGGCGCGTCTACGGGCAGTCTGCCGTGTCAGCCGGCTGTGCGGGACGGCTCGTTCAGTCCTCGATGAGCTCGAATACGTCATCGACCGTGCGGCCGAACGCGCGCGCGACCCGCATGGCCAGCGCGAGTGACGGCACGTAGCGCTCCTGCTCGAGCACGATGATCGTCTGCCGCGTACAGCCGACCTGGTCGGCGAGCGCCTGCTGCGTCATCTCGCCGGCCTCGAAGCGCAGCCTTCGGATGTGGTTCCGGATCGTCGCCCTGGCCATCCCGATCAGCTTCCCCGGTAGCTGAGGAGCATGCCGACGTTCGAGGCCAGCAGGCCGACCGTGAGGCACGACCAGAAGATCAGGTTCACGAAGACCGCCGGGATGCCGGGCTCGCCACGGAAGGTCTCCGTCAGCGCGATCATCCAGATCGCGAGCAACACAAGCATGGCGGCGGCCTGGCCGGCCGGCGCGCGGGCGAGGATCGCGCGATCGCGCTCGTCGAGCTTGTCGTCGTCGCGCCTTGCCCAAACGCCCGCGAGGACCGTGGGTGCGGCGAGCGCCAGCACGCTCGCGAGCAGCAGTCCCGTCGCCCACAAGCGGACGGCGTCATCGTCGGAGAAGGCTGTCGGCCCGAACCAGGCGACGAGCCCACCCGCTACAGCCAGGGGGACCAGGCCCAGAGCCAGCGACCAGCGCACGAGGCGCTGGAGCGATGTCGTCGGGAACACCTCCCCGGGCGGCATGACAAGCGGCGGCGCGATGCTGCGGGAGTGGATCGTGGCCACGGCGGCCGCGGCAGGCACCAAGGCCAATGCGAGGATGGACCAGAAGATCACCGACATCGCGCGCTCCTTCTTCGTTGTCGGCGCGAGTGTAACGTAGTTCTTACGAGATGTACAGTATGTCTTACATAGACGGCCGTGCCGATCCTCCCGGCAGGTCAGCGAGGAGGTTCCTCGTGCGCAAGGTCTTCGGCGAGCGCTGCTTGGTAGCCTCTGACGGCTATTCAGTAAGTACTTAGCTCTTGACGGCTATCTGATAGACAGTTAGCCTTCGAGGCGTGCCCACACCCAGGTCGCCCGCTGTCGCCTTCGCCGGGCGGGCCATCGTGCTGTTCGGCGACGTCGTCCGCTCACGGCGCGATCCCGAGGGGTCGTCGCGCTGGCTCCGGGCCCTCTGCGGGGCCCTCGAGGAGGCATATCCGCCGGCCGAGCGGGTCGCGAGCTTTGGGTTCACGCAGGGCGACGAGCTCCAGGGCCTGCTGGCGCCGACCGCTGATCCGTTCCGGGCCGTGCTCCTCGGCGCACTCCACGAGGGGGCCCGACCGATGCGCTGGTCGATCGCGCTCGGCGAGGTCGCGCCCGGGACGGGGCCGGCCACGGAGCGTGCCGGCGAAGCGTTCATCCGCGCCCGCGACGGCCTCGTCGCGGCGAAGCTGCACCGCGAGGGCATCGTCATCTCGACCGGTGAACCGGGCGCCGACCGCCTCCTCGGCGACCTCGCCCCGCTCCTGGCCGAGCTCCTCGCCGGATTGACGCCGAGCCAGGCTCGGATCGCGCGGCTGATGCTCATCGAGGACCTGCGTCAGGCGGACGTGGCCGACACGCTCAACGTGAGTCGCGCCACGGTCAGTGTCGCGCACGCGCGCGGTCACATCCGCTCGATCGATCGACTCCTCGATGCGCTACGAGGCATCATGGGCGCAGCACGGCTCGCCCTCGAAGAAGCACCGCCCAACGCCAACGCCACCGAAGGGGCCCGATGACCGCCGACCCGACGCTCACCCTTGCCCTTCTCGTCCTCGCCCATCTCGTGGCGGACTTCGTGATCCAGACGGACCGCATCGCGACCGAGAAGTTCGGGACCGGCCGGCGAGCCTGGCGCGGGCTCGGCAAGCACATCATGGGCGTGGGGATCTGCCTCATCCCCTTCGTCGTCGCCTTCGGGGCGCCGGGCCTGGCGATGCTGGTCGTGGTCACGTTCGGCCACGGGATCATCGACCGATCGAAGATCGTGTGGACCCGCCGGGTCGAGGCGCAGGCCCTCGCCGAGGCGCAGGCCGCGCACACGGGATCGACCCCCGCCGAGGCCCTCGGCTTCGCCTGGACGGCCAAGCCGGCGGCGCTCTTCGTCCTCGACGAGGCCGTGCACTTCGTCGTGATCGCCTGGGCCTGGGCGCTGTTCCTCTTGAACGCGCCGCTCATGCAGTTCTGGGCCGACGTTGCGACGCGGGTCGCCGGCGGCCCCGGGAGCTGGGACCCCGCGGTCGTCCACCGCGTCGTCCTCGTGACCGTGGTCATCGTCGACCTGCTCATCGTCAACGTCCGCGGTGGCTCGCTGTTCGTGGCGACGCTCGTGCGGCCGCGGGCCGCCGTCGGCTTCGACCCCACGGCGGACGCGCCCACCACCGGCTCGCCGGCCCGGGTGGGGGAGGCGATCGGCGTCCTCGAGCGACTGCTCATCGTCACGTTCGTGATGACCGGGGCTGAGACGGCCGTCGGCTTCGTCATCGCCGCGAAGACGATCGCCCGCTTCAAGCAGCTCGACGACCGGGGATTCGCCGAGTACTACCTCCTCGGCACCCTGGCCAGCGTCAGCGTAGCGATCGTGAGCGCGCTGCTCGGCCGGGCCGTCCTGACCTGACCTGCGCGGTGCCATGCCGACCATGTAGCCTGTCGCCGTGCACGCCGCGATGAGATCCGATGAGCCCGCCCAGCGCCAGATCGTGCGCTCGCGGGCGGCGATGGACGTCGCGCTCGGGGTGCCCGTCGCGCGCCGCGACCGCTGAGCTGACGTCCGGGAGCGCCCGATGATCGGGGCGTTCCTGGCCGGGGCCGTCGCCGGGTACGGCGTCGCCATCCCCGTCGGCCCGATCGCGATCCTCATCCTCGACACCGCGCTGCGGCGTGGGCTGCGGACCGGCCTGGCGGCCGGAGCCGGAGCCGCGACGGCCGACGGCGTGTACGCCACGATCGCTGGGATCGGCGGCGCGGCCGTCGCCGGGGTCATCGCGCCCATCTCGGTGCCCCTCCGCATGGCGTCGGTGGCCGTCCTCGTGGTCATCGCCGCGCGTGGGCTTGTCGTCGTGCGGCGGGCGATGCAGGCGCGCGCGATCCCGATGGGCGGCTCGACCGGCGCGGTCGCCGACCCGGAGTCGGCGGCTCGACATCGCGCGACGGCCACGTACCTGCGCTTCCTCGGTCTCACGATCGTCAATCCGAGCACGGTCGTCTACTTCGCCGCCCTCGTCGTCGGGCTGCCGGCCGTGAGCGGCGGAGCCGCCGAACGGATCGTCTTCGCCGCCGGGGCGTTCGTCGCCTCGATCTCGTGGCAGAGCCTGCTGGCCGTCGTGGGGGCGGTCGTCCATCGACGCCTCCCGCCGAGCGCCCGGCTGTACACGAGCCTGGCCGGCAACCTGATCGTCCTCGCCCTGGCGGCGAACATCGCGCGCGGCCTCATCCCCTGAGGCGCCGACGCGGCGACTAGCGGGCGACGGGCGCCAGGTGGCGGAGCCTCGAACCGGCTGCCTCGAGCGTCTCGAGCCGCTTCGGGAACGCGAACCGGACCTTCGTGCGGCCGAGCTCCGGGCGCGAGTAGAACGACGAGCCGGGCACCCCGGCGACTCCGGGATCGACGATGAGCCGGCGCGCGAAGGTCACGTCGTCGAGGTCCGTGAGCCCCGAGATGTCGGTCATGACGTAGTACGCGCCATCCGGTCGGAACGTGCGGAAGCCGGCCGCGTCGAGCGCGCTCATCAGCGTCTCTCGCCGCTCGAGATAGGCGGCCTGGAGCGCGGCGTAGTACGAGGGCGGAAAGCCGAGCGCCACCACGGCCGCCTCCTGGAGCGGGGCGGCCGCCCCCACGGTCAGGAAGTCGTGCACGCGCCGCACGCCGACGGAGAGGTCCGGCGGCGCGATGACCCAGCCGACACGCCAGCCTGTGACGGAGTACGTCTTGGAGAGTGAATCGATGGTCACCGTGCGATCGGCCATACCCGGCAGGGTGGCCAGCGGCACGTGCTCGGCGCCGTACGTGATGTGCTCGTAGATCTCGTCGGTGAAGGCGATGAGGTCGTTCTCGATGCACAGGTCGGCGATGGTCGCCAGCTCGTCGCGCGAGAAGACCTTGCCCGTCGGGTTGTGCGGGGAGTTGAGTACGAGCGCCCGCGTGCGCGGGGTCACGGCTTCGCGCAGCTCGTCCGGGTCGAACGACCAGTCGGGTTCGCGGAGCGTGACATAGCGCGGCCGGGCGTCGGCGAGCACGGCGTCGGGCCCGTAATTCTCGTAGAACGGCTCGAAGACGATCACCTCGTCGCCCGGGTCGAGGAGGCCGAGCATCGCGGCGATCATCGCCTCGGTCGCCCCGCACGTGACCGTGATCTCGGTGTCGGGGTCCGGCGTCCAGCCCGGGTAGGTCCGGGCGGTCTTCGACGCGATGGCCTGGCGAAGGCCGGTCGCACCCCACGTGATGGCGTACTGGTTCACGTCGGCGTGAAGCGCCGCGGCCGCGGCGTCCTTGAGCTCATCGGGACACGGGAAGTCGGGGAAGCCCTGGGCGAGGCTGACCGCGCCGGCCTCGACCGCCAGGCGGTTCATCTCGCGGATGACCGACTCCGTGAAGCTCGCCGCCTTGGCGCTGATCCGCTCCATCCACGGGAGTGTACCGGGCCGAACGCCCTGCACGGCGACCGAATGTCAGACGAGGTGGCGGGGAACGACTTCGTGCCAGGTCCGTTCGTAGAAGCACTCACCGTCGAGGTCGACCTCGAGGCGCAGGTCGAAGGTGAACGTCGTGGCGTCCGAGGTCGTCCGGCCGGTCGCCCGGATCTCCGTCGTGAAGGCGTGTTCCCGCCAGCGGTAGACAACGTCGCTGTCGAGCGTGGCGTGAGCCGGGTCTTCGTGGAACGCGGTCATCTCCAGGCGCTCCGAGCTGAAGAGCGCTCGTCCGTCCTCGAGGACCGTCGTGCCGCCTTCGTA
>DASVIK010000413.1:0-5225 GCA_036382135.1 Candidatus Limnocylindrales bacterium
TGAACGAAAAGAAGCTCACCGTGGCCGTCGTGGGGGCGACCGGCGTCGTCGGTCGGACGATGATCCAGGTTCTCATCGAGCGTGCCTTCCCCCTGCGGGAGCTGCGCCTGCTCGCCTCGGGTCGCTCGGCGGGCCGCGAGGTCGTGGTCGACGGCCGCACGATGCAGGTCGGTGAGGCGCTCCCGGAGGCGTTCGAGGGGGTCGACATCGCCCTCTTCTCTGCCGGCTCGAACGTGTCGGAGGTCCTGGCTCCGGAGGCCGTCGCGCACGGCGCGACCGTGATCGACAACTCGGCCGCCTGGCGCATGCACGACGGCGTCCCGCTCGTCGTCTCGCAGGTCAACCCGGACGACGCGGCGACCCACGAGGGCATCATCGCCAACCCCAATTGCTCAACGATGCAGCTCGCGCCGGTGCTCATGGCCCTGCGCGACGCCGTCGGGCTCGAGCGGGTCATCGTGGACACGTACCAGAGCGTGTCGGGGACCGGCTCGGACGCGATCGACGAGCTCGAGGACCAGGTCCGCGCCCACGTGGCCGGCGGGTCGTCGGAGCCGCACATCTACCCGCACGCGATCGCCTTCAACGTGCTCCCCGAGATCGACGTCTTCCTCCCTAACGGGTACACCAAGGAGGAGTGGAAGATCGTCACCGAGACCCGCAAGATCCTCCACCTGCCGGACCTGCGGGTGAGCTCGACGGCGGTACGCGTGCCGGTATTCGTGAGCCACTCGGAGGCGGTCCACGTGGAGACGCGGTCGCCGATCACGCCGAGCCGCGCGCGCGACGCGTTCGCCGCCGTGCCGGGCGTCGTCGTCCGCGACGACCCGACCGCCCATGTCTATCCGCTGGCTACCGAGGCGGCCGGGCGGGACGAGGTGTTCGTGGGCCGGGTCCGCCAGGATCCGTCGATCCCGGACGGGCGTGGCCTCGCGTTCTGGGTCGTGTCGGACAACCTGCGCAAGGGTGCCGCGACGAACACGGTGGAGATCGCCGAGCTCATCGCCGCCCGCGGCTGGGTCCGGCGAGCGTCCCGGCGGGCAGGGGCCGCATGACCGAAGCCGAGCGTCGCACGGCGCTCGAGGCCATCGCCGCTGAGGTTCGGGCCTGCACCGCGTGCCGCCTGCACGAGGGCCGGACCCAGGCCGTGCCGGGGGAGGGGCATCCGTCGACCGAGGTCCTGTTCGTCGGGGAGGGGCCGGGCTTCAACGAGGACCGCCAGGGCCGGCCGTTCGTCGGCGCGGCGGGGTCGTTCCTCACCGAGCTGCTCGGATCGGTGGGCTGGCGGCGCGACGAGGTGTTCATCACGAACGTCGTGAAATGCCGGCCTCCCGAGAACCGGGACCCCGAGCCGGATGAGATCGCCGCCTGCGCCCCCTTCCTGCGCCGCCAGATGGAGGCACTCGATCCGGCCCTCATCGTCACCCTCGGCCGTCACTCGATGGGCCGGTTCATGCCGGGCGCCCGGATCGGCCAGGTCCACGGCACGACCCGACCCGCCGACCCGGAGACGGGCGCCCGGGGAGCCCAGGTGTTCGCGATGTACCATCCGGCGGCCGCGCTCCACCAGGGCTCGCTCCGCCAGACACTGCTCGACGATATGGCCGGCGTCCCGGCCGCCCTCGTCGCGGCACGCGAGGGACGGGCGGCGGCCACCACGCCGGCCGACGCGCCACCGACCCGCCTCGACGAGCCGGCATCGGCCGGGCTTCCCGTCCCGGCCGGCGACTCCGGCCCGGCGACTCCTGCCCCGCCAACGGTCTCTTCGGGCCTGGCGATCCCGCCGCCCGCCCCCGAGCCTGACCCGGCCGCCGCCCAGGCCACCATCTTCTGACCACACCCGCAACGGACACCCGCATCCATGGCTGACGAAACCCGCCCTCTTCGCATCATCCCGCTCGGCGGGGTGGGTGAGATCGGCAAGAACATGTACCTCTTCGAGTACGGCGACGACATCGTCGTCATCGATTGCGGGCTCATGTTCCCGGACGAGGAGATGTTCGGCATCGACCTCGTCATCCCCGACATCTCCTACCTGAAGGAACACCGGGCGAACGTTCGTGCGTTCCTCATCACCCACGCCCACGAGGATCACGTCGGCGGCCTGCCGTACGTGCTGCCCGAGTTCCCGGGCGTGCCGGTCTACGCCAGCACGCTCGCCCGGGGCCTGCTCGGCAACAAGATCAAGGAGCACAAGCTCCACAACAACCCGCTCGTCGCCCTCGAGCCGGGCGACGAGATCGAGATCGGCCCGTTCACGGTCATCCCCTTCCGGATCGGCCACTCGATCCCCGACGCGATGGGCATCGCCCTGCGCACGCCGGTCGGCACCATCGTCCATACCGGCGACTTCAAGTTCGACCACACGCCGGTCGACGGCAAGCTGTCGGACTTCGCGATCCTGGCCAAGCTCGGCGAGGAAGGCGTGGTGTGCCTCCTCTCGGACTCCACGCGTGCGGAGAACCCGGGCTACACGCCGTCCGAACGGACGGTGGGCGAGGCGTTCCGCGAGATCATGGAGCCGCTCGACGGCCGGGTCATCGTGGCGACGTTCGCCAGCAACATCGCCCGCGTCCAGCAGGTCCTCGATGCGGCGGCCACCTTCGACCGCAAGGTCACGGTCATCGGCCGGTCCATGGAGCAGAACTTCCGGATCGCCAGCGACCTCGGCTACCTCAAGTACCCGCCGTCGCAGATCGTCGCCAAGGACAAGATCAGCGAGATCCCGGCGGACAAGCTCGTCATCTGCACGACCGGCGCCCAGGGCGAACCGATGGCCGGCCTCGCCCGGATGGCCAACCGCGACCACCGGTTCGTGGAGATCGTCCCGGGCGACACGGTCATCGTGAGCGCCAGCCCCATCCCGGGCAATGAGGAATACGTCAGCCGGACCATCGACAACCTGTTCAAGGCCGGGGCCAACGTCTTCTACCACACGATCAAGCGAGCCCACGTCTCCGGCCACGCCAGCCAGGAAGAGCTCAAGCTCATGCTCGGGCTCACCAAGCCGCGCCATTTCATCCCGATGCACGGCGAGTTCCGGATGCAGGTCCAGCACGGCCGGCTGGCGATCGAGACGGGCGTGGCGCCCGAGAACGTGTTCATCATCGAGAACGGCACGCCGATCGAGATCCTGCCCGACGGCTCGGCTCGCCGCGGCCAGCCCGTCGTGGCCGGCTACGTCTTCGTCGACGGCCTGTCGGTCGGCGAGGTCGGCGAGGTCGTCCTGCGCGACCGGCGCGCGCTCGCGAACGACGGGATGTTCATGATCGTCGTCACGGTCGATAAGCAGACCGGGACGGTCATCGGGCGGCCGGAGATCATCACCCGCGGCTTCGTCCCGAACGACAACGACCCCATCGTCGAGTCGACCACGGAGCGGGTCATCGCGGCCATCGAGAACCCTGGCGATCACATCAGCGAGATCGCCCTGCTCAAGGTGCAGATCAAGGACGCCGTGTCGCGCCACCTGTACGAGCGGACGAAGCGCCGGCCGATGGTCTTCCCGGTCGTCGTGGAGGTCTGACCGGGTGGCGTCCCGTCGTCGCGCGCCGGCGCGCCGCCCCCGCACGCGCAGGGGGGGCTTCGGCCTGCCGTCCGTCAACATCCCGCCGGACGTCGTCCGCTCGCTCGTCGGGCTGACCCTGCTCGTCCTGGGCGTCGTGACCCTCATCATGCTCGCCCTGCCGAGTGAGAAGGGGACGCTGACCGACTGGGCGCGAACGGTCGTGCTGCCCAACTTCGGGACGGGACGCTGGCTCCTGCCGCTCTTCCTGCTCGTCGCGGGCGGGCTGATCGAATGGCGCCCGCTCGGGCCGGGCTGGCGGACGCGCCTGGTGGCGGCGATGATCGCCTACGCCGCGCTGCTGGGCCTCTTCGAGTTCCTGCCGGTGCGTGGCGGCGGCCGGATCGGCACGTTCCTGGCCGACGTGATCGGCCAGCTCATCACCCGCCAGGGCGCATTCGTCGTGCTGACCGCGATCTTCATCGGCGGCATCCTCATCACCGCCAACCTCCGCCTGGCCGAGTTCGTGCATCCGTTCCGCCGCGGCATCGGCTCCCTCGGCGCGGCGGTGTCGCGAGCCCCGGAGGCGTCGGCGCGCTCGACGGGTCGTGCGCCGGGCGGCGCTGTCGCCGATCGCGGCTCGATTCGGTCATCGACGATGGAACCCGATGCCACCGCGACCGCCCGACGCTCGCCGGCGCCCGTCCCGAGCGAGGCGCCGATGAGCCAGACGGTCGTGTCGGGCGGGCTGCGCGGCGGCGTGGCGCCACGCGCCGGCGGCGGGCTGCGCAACGGCGCGGTCGCCGCGGTCGACCTTCTCGAGGCCGAGGACGGCTACCTGCCCGACGGCCCCGACTGGGTCCTGCCGCCGATCGACCTGCTCACGATCGTGCCGGACCCGCCGGTGACCACCACCCGGGCCAACCACGCCGATAACATCCGGATCATCGAGGACAAGCTCAACAGCTTCGGGATCCCGGCCACGGTAGTCGCCACGAACACGGGCCCGGTCGTCACCCAGTACGAGGTCCGCCCCGAGCGGCACATCAAGCTCTCGCGGATCGAGGGCCTCGCCGACGACCTGGCCATGGCCCTCGCGGCCCGGACGATCCGGATCGAGGCGCCGATCCCGGGCAAGGACGTCGTGGGCATCGAGATCCCCAACGTGAAGTCGGAGATCGTCAGCTTCCGGCGGCTGCTCGAAGAGTCGAAGATGCTCGACGCCGAGAGCCCGCTCTCGTTCGCGCTCGGCCGCGACGTCTCGGGCAAGGCCTACGCCGTCGACCTGGCCAAGATGCCCCACCTGCTCGTGGCCGGCGCGACCGGCTCGGGCAAGAGCGTGTGCATCAACGCGCTCATCACGAGCATCCTCATGCACGCCAAGCCCGAAGAGGTGCGGCTCATCCTCATCGACCTCAAGCGGGTCGAGCTCGCGCCCTACGACAAGCTGCCGCACCTGCTCCAGCCGGTGATCGTCGAACCCAACAAGGCGAAGGCGGCGCTCAACGGGGCGGTCCGCCAGATGGAGGAGCGTTACAAGGCACTCGCCGGAATGAGCGTCCGCAACATCGCCGCCTTCAACGAGCACAAGGACGTCGCCCCCGAGGAGCGCCTGCCGTACATCGTGATCATCATCGACGAGCTGGCCGACCTCATCATGCGCGAGGGCCAGAAGGTCGAGGAGCCCATCGTCAAGATCGCCCAGAAGGCCCGCGCGGTC
>DASVIK010000414.1:0-8300 GCA_036382135.1 Candidatus Limnocylindrales bacterium
GAAGGACGCCCGCGGGGAGGTCATCTACGTCGGCAAGGCGCAGAGCCTGCGCAACCGGGTCCGGAGCTACTGGCAGAAAGGCACGACCGTCGGCGCGGTCCACCTGATCCGCGAGGTCATCGACAAGGTCGCCGAGCTCGACTACACGCTGACCGACTCCGATTCGGAGGCCTTCCTCCTCGAAGTCAACCTCATCAAGCGTCATCGGCCGCGCTTCAACATCCGGCTGAAGGACGACAAGAGCTACCCGTACATCAAGATCACCCTCGCCGACGACTTCCCGCGGGTCGAGCGGACGCGGCGCTTGCCGAACGACGGGAGTCGGTACTTCGGGCCGTACGCGTCGGCGACATCGGTCGACGAGTCGATGAACCTGGTGCGCCGGCTGTTCCCCTTCCGGACCTGCACGATCGACATCACGGAGGGCGTGCGCGCGCTCCAGCGGCCGTGCCTGCTGTACCACATCAAACGCTGCCAGGGCCCGTGCATCCAGGCGATCGACAAGGACGCCTACCGCGCCGACATCACCCAGATCGAGCTGTTCCTCGAGGGTCGCCAGGAGACGCTCGTCAGGGCGCTCCGGTCGGAGATGAACGCCGCGTCCGAGCAGCAGTCGTACGAGCGCGCGGCGGCCCTGCGCGACAAGGTCAAGGCCATCGAACGGACGATGGAGAGCCAGAAGATGGCCGGCTTCGCGCGCACGGAGCTCGACGTCCTGGGGCTGGCCCGCCAGGACAACCAGGCAGCGGTGCAGCTCTTCACGGTCCGCGACGGCAAGCTCCTCGGACGGGACGTGTTCCTGCTCGATGCGATGCGCGAGGCGACCGACGACGAGGTGCTGACGAGCTTCGCGGAGCAGTACTACGCGCGGGCCAGCTCGATCCCGCGGGAGATCCTCGTCCCGGCCGCGCTCAGCGAGTCGTCGGCGCTCGAGGCGTTCCTGGCGGAGCGGCGGGCCGGACCGGTCCATCTGCGCGTCCCGCGCCGCGGCGACAAGCGCGAGCTCATGGAGCTGGCGCTGCGCAACGCGGCTGAGACGCTGGCCCGCGAACACGCTCGCTGGCTGGCCGACCAGGGTCGGACGCTGGGCGCGCTTGAGGAGCTGGCGGTCGCGCTCGACCTGCCCGGGCCGCCCATGCGCATCGAGTGCTACGACATCAGCACGTTCCAGGGCGCCCAGTCGGTCGGCAGCATGGTCGTCTTCGAGGAGGGCCGGCCCCGGACGGGGGACTACCGCCGGTTCCGGGTCAAGACCGTCCAGGGCCCGAACGACTTCGCCAGCCATCAGGAGGTGCTGACGCGCCGCTTCCGGCGGGCCAAGGCCGGTGACGAGGGCAGTGCCGAGGAGCTGCGCTGGAAGCTGCCGGACCTCGTGATCATCGATGGCGGGAAGGGCCAGGTGGCGGCAGCGAAGGCCGTCTTCGACGAGCTCGGGCTGCACGACCTGCCGCTCGTTGGCCTGGCCAAGGAGCGCGAGGAGCTCTTCCTGCCCGGCGCCAGCGACCCGATCCTCCTGCCGTCGACGTCGGGTGCCCTGTACCTCGTCCAGCGCCTGCGCGACGAAGCCCACCGGTTCGCGATCACCTATCACCGGGACCTGCGGGCCAAGGCCTCCATCCGCTCGGCGTTCGACGACCTGCCGGGCGTCGGCCCCAAGCGGCGGCGGGCGCTGCTGCGCGTCTTCGGCTCGGCCAAACGGGTCCGCGAGGCACCGGTCGAGCAGATCGCGGCCGTTCCCGGGATCGGCCCACGCCTGGCGGCGACGATCAAGGCGACACTCGAGGCGTAACCTCTTCTCTGCCACGGCGTCCCAGCGCCTCCGGCCCGGCCGTGCCGTCAGCTCCTGAGGCCGTCCCCGGCCTCGGCGGCGGCCTCGCGGCGGCTCCTGTATAGTCCGCCGCGATGCGTAGAGCGGCCCCCTTGTTCGTCGTCGTGTTCGGCTTGCTCGCCGTCTTCCTCGACGTCGTGGCCGTGCGTGTCCCCATCATCGGGGCGGCGGCCGGCACGGTCGACACGCGCAAGCTCGAGTGGAAGCTGGGCCTGGACCTCCAGGGCGGCTTCCGCGTCGAGTACCAGGCCCAGCCCAGCGGCGACCGGGTCCCCAACGGCGACGCGATGAACACGATCCGCGACATCATCGAGCGGCGGGTGAACGCGACCGGCGTCTCGGAGCCCATCGTCTACACCGTGGGCTCGGACCGCATCGTCGTCGAGCTGCCCGGTACCCAGGACGCCGAGGCGATCGAGAAGCTCGTCGGCACGACCGGCCGGCTCGACTTCGTGCCGCTGCCGCCCGGGACCTATGGCAGCAACACCGCCACGTCCCAGGGTCCCACAGGGGTGGTCGTCGGCCAGCCACTGCCCGTCCCGGAGGCGCCGCTGTTCAGCGGCGACCAGCTCGACACCGCCAACCCGGCCACGGACACGACGGGCCAGCGGGCGGTCTCGTTCACGCTCCACGATCCCGGCAAGACCCTGTTCGCCGACTATTCGAGCAAGAACATCAACAACTACTTCGCGATCGTGCTCGATGGCAAGGTCGTGTCCGCGCCGTTCATCCAGTCGGCCATCACCGGCGGGACGGGTCAGATCAGCGGGCAATTCACGGCTGCCGAGATGAACAACCTGGTCACCGTGCTCCGCTACGGTTCGCTGCCGTTCGAGATCCTGCCGATCACCAACGACCAGATCCCGGCGACCCTGGGCCTCGAGTTCCTGCACCAGACCCTCACCGCCGCGATCATCGGGATCGCCCTCGTGTTCCTCTTCATGCTCATCTACTACCGGCTGCCGGGCGCGGTGGCCAGCTTCGCCCTCGTCTACTACGCGACGGTCGTCCTGGCCGTCTTCCGGCTTATCCCGGTGACCCTCACCCTCGCCGGAATCGCGGGCTTCGTGCTCTCGGTGGGTATGGCGGTCGACGCCAACATCCTGATCTTCGAACGGTCCAAGGAGGAACTCCGCCTCGGCAAGCCGCTCGCCGCGGCGATCGAGGCGGGCTTCAACCGCGCCTGGAACTCCATCCTCGACTCCAACGTGTCGAGCCTGATCACGGCCGGCATCCTGTACTGGTTCGGCAGCTCGACGATCCGCGGCTTCGCCTTCGTCCTCATCATCGGCGTCCTGACCTCGATGTTCACCGCGATCACGGTCACGCGGACCGTGCTGCGGGTCGTCGTCCAGCGCGACTGGGCCCGGAAGGCGTCGCTGTTCGGCGTCCGCGAGGACGAGTTCGTCGCCGGCCGGACCGTCGGGCGCGGCCCGCTTCGAGGAGAGGCCCGCGGGCGTGTTTGACATCATCGGGCGACGGCGCTGGTTCTATGCCTTTTCGCTCCTCATCACGATCCCGGGGTTCATCTTCATCCTCCTGACGCCGCTCACGGGCGATGCCATCGGGATCAAGTTCTCGATCGACTACACCGGCGGCACCGAGTGGGAGGTCCGCTTCAAGGACGCCACCGTCACGTCGGACCAGATCCTCACGGTGCTCACCGCTCAGGGCCTGCCGGATTCGACCGTGACGGCGTCGACCGGCGGGTTCTTCGTCATCCGGACGAAGCCGATCGGCCTTCCGCCGCCGCCCCCGTCCCCGACGCCCGTCCCCACCCTCAACCCGTCGGCTTCAGCATCGGCGTCCGCGTCGGCTTCCGCGTCCGCGTCGGCGTCGGCTTCCGCGTCCGCGAGCGCAGCCGCCTCGGCATCGGCATCGCCGAGCGGGTCGGCCGCGGCCAGCGCCTCCGCGTCGCCGAGCCCCAGCCCTTCGCCGAGCCCGAGCCCGAGCCCATCGCCATCGCCCAGCCCGAGCGCCTCACCGTCACCGAGCGTTTCGCCGAGCCCGAGCCCGGCCGTCCTGGGCGGCACGACCATCCCCTCGAGCGGCCAGATCGGCCAGGTGGCGGCCGCCCTCCAGGCGAAACTCGGGCCGATCGCCGAGCAGCGTCGCCTGACCACGGTCGGTCCGGTGGTCTCGGCCGATCTGATCGGGCAGGCCATCCGGCTCATCCTCGCGGGCTCGCTCGGCATCCTCATCTGGATCACGGTCCGGTTCCGCGACTTCCGGTTCGGGGTCGCGGCCCTGACCGCGTTGCTCCACGACGTCGTCGTCGTGCTGGGCGTCTTCGCGGTGCTGGGCACCCTCTTCGGCATCCAGGTCGACGCGCTGTTCGTCACCGCGATGCTCACGGTCATCGGATTCTCGGTCCACGACACGATCGTGGTCTTCGACCGGATCCGGGAGAACCGTGCCCGGCACGCCGGGGAGCCCTTCGACCGGATCGTCAACCACTCCGTCCTCCAGACGTTCGGTCGTTCGATCAACACGAGCTTCACGGTGGTGCTCACGCTCCTCGCCCTCTTCCTCTTCGGTGGGTCCGGGATCCGGACGTTCGTCCTCGCCCTGCTCATCGGGATCATCTCGGGGACGTATTCGTCGGTCTTCAACGCCAGCCCGATCCTCGTGAGCTGGCACGCCCGGGACGCGTCGCGCAAGGAGCGGGAGTCCGGCCGGGCGACGCGTCGCACGGCCACCTGACCGGGGACCGGCCACGATGCCGCCCGCACTCCCGCGCACGACCGCCGCTCCGGGTCTGCCGGGCGGTCGAGCCGTCGTGAAGCACCGGTAGAGCGGCCGATGCGACGATGACCTCGATGCTCATTCCGCGCAGCCGCTGGTCCTTCCCCGAGCCCGTCGAGGTCCCCGCCGACCTGCGCGAGGACGGCGCACGGCGCGGCCTGTCGGACCGGGTGCTCGAGGTGATCGTCCGGCGCGGCCTCCTCGACGACGGCGGCCTGGAGGCGTTCCTGGCGCCGCCGGAGGACGGGCTCCACGACCCGGGCCTGCTGCCCGACGCGGAGCGGTTCCTCGCCCGCATCCGGCGGGCGCGGACGGACGGGGAAGGGGTGCTCGTCTTCGGCGACTTCGATGCCGATGGCTTGAGCGGTCTCGCCACGATGACCCTCGCGCTCCGGCGGGCGGGCCTGCGCGCGGAGCCCTACGTGCCGAGCCGCCAGGACGAGGGCCACGGCCTCTCGCTCCGGGCCATCGAGACCGCACGCGCGGGCGCCTGCTCGGTCATCGTGACCGTCGACTGCGGATCGACGAGCCACGCGGAGATCGCCGTCGCCGTCGAGCACGGGATCGACGTCCTCGTCACCGATCACCACCGCATGCCCGATTCGCCGCCGGCGGCCCATGCGATCGTCAACCCTCACCGGGCGGACGGCTTCTATCCCGATCGACGCATCACCGGGAGCGGCGTCGCTTTCAAGGTGGCCCAGCTCATCCTCGCCGAGATCCCGGGTGGCCCCGAGGCCGCGCTCGACCTGGCCGACCTGGCGATCATCGGGACCGTCTCGGACGTCGCGCCGATCGTCGGCGAGAACCGGGCCATCGCCCGGATCGGGCTCGACCGGCTGCGGCGGGGCACCCGGCCGGGGCTGGCGGCGCTTCTCGCGAGCGCCGGGGTCGCCCCCGCGAGCGTGGACCTCGAGACCATCTCGTTCGTGCTCGCGCCGCGGATCAATGCCGCCGGGCGGATGGGTGAGGCGACCGATGCCGCCGCGCTCCTTCTGGCCGGCGACGCCGAGACGGCGACCATGCTGGCTGGGCGCCTCGAATCGGCCAACGACGCCCGCCGCGACTTGACGAAGCAGACGCAGGCCGAGGTCGAGGCCGCCGTCCTGGCCGTCGCCGGGACGGCGAGCGAGCCGGCGATCGTCGTGCACGGCCCCTGGCCGGTCGGCATCATCGGGCTCGTGGCGGCCCGGCTCGCGGAACATGGCGGGCGACCGGTCGTCATCGGGGCGGACGTGGGCGACATCGTCCGCGCCTCATGCCGGGCATCCGGCTTCGACCTCGCCGCGGCTCTCGACGAGTGTCATGACCTGCTGATCCGGCACGGCGGCCATGCCGGCGCGGCCGGGTTCGAGATCGAGGCAGGCCGCTGGGACGCGTTCCGCGAGCGCTTCCTCGGTGTGGCGGCCCTGACCGAGCGGCCCGCGGCCGATCCCCGGCCCGAGCTCCGGCTGGACCTCGCGCTCCCGGCGCCGGAGGTCGACTACCCGCTCCTGCGCGAGTTCGCGGTCCTCGCTCCCGCCGGCCAGGGGAATCCCGAGCCACTGATCGCGATCCTCGGGCTGACGGTGACGCGGGTCCGGGCGGCCTCCGGTGGGCACACCCAGCTGACGCTGCGCCGGGACCGCGACGTCCTCGACGGGATCGCGTTCGGCCGGCCCGATCTCGCCGAGAGTGTCGCCGCGGGCGACCGTGTCGACGTCGTCGCGTCGCTCGCGTCACGGACGTTCGGCGGGTTCGAGTCCCTCCAGCTCATCGTCCGCGACGTGGCGCCGAGTGGCAGCCTCCCGGCCGCCGCGGCGATCCTCGCCGGAGGCCCGCGGCCGGTCGCGGTCATGGCCGATGCGCCCGCCCCGGCCGTGGACGTCGCCCCGATGGCGGTCGCCGCGATCGGCGGCCCCGACCGATGAGTGCCCGTCGGCCGGCCGCCGGTGCCCGTCGGCCTCGCTCCGGCGACCCGTACGGGATCCGCCCGTCCGCCGCGCTGATCGCCCCCGCAGTCTCGATCATCGGCCTGATCCTCATCGGCTGGGTGAGCGTCGGCCTGATGACCGGCAATCTGCCATTCAAGCCGGGCGGACACAGTGGCCCCGGCGCCTCGCTTGGGCCGGCCAGGACGCCGACGTCGTCGGACGTCGTCATCGTGCCGAGCGAATCGCCCGGCGACGTCCTCAAGGGGACGATCGTGTACGCGAAGGCGGGCAACCTGTGGATCCAGGATGCCACGGGGGCGCGCCAGCTGACGAATGCGGGCAAGCAGCCCGACCCGGGCATCGACTCGATGCCGTCGTTCACGCCCGACGGCAAGTGGATCGTCTACGTCGAGACCCGCTCCACGCGCGTCCTGTTCAGGCTGGGCCTCCACGCGCCCGCGTACTACACGGCGACCTATCCGATCATCTACCGCATCCATCTCGACGGGACCGGTCGCCAGCAGCTCGCGACCGGCCTCTACAAGGCCGGGCGCTTCCACTGGTGGTACTGGATGCGCCAACCGGTCATGTCGCCGAACGGCCACACCCTCGCGCTGTTCTCGGACGGGACGGATCCCACCCAAAGCAACGTGGTGCTCCAGTTCTACGAGATCGCCACCCACAAGCTCACGAAGGCCGGTGTGCCCGAGTTCCCGCCGCTGGGCCACCAGGACGCCGACTGGAGCCCGGACGGCAAGGCCCTGCTGTACGTGAAGAACGGTCGTGACGGCGCCCGTGGCGCGCCCCAGATCTATCGCCTCGACGTCAAGACCAAGGGCTTCAAGGCCATCACCGGGCCGGGATACGAGGCGCCGCGCTACTCGCCGGACGGTCGCTTCATCGCGGCGACCCGGACGAGCGCCCTCGGCACGGACGTCGTCATCCTCGACGCACGGAACGGGAACGAGCTCACCCGGATCACCGACGACGCACACTCCTGGGGCGCGGTGTGGTCGCCGGCCGGGGACCGGCTGGCGTATCTCCATATCGACGGGGGAGTCACCGACCTCGAACAGGTCATCCTGTCCGGGACGGCCGGTCGCTGGGACGTGTCGGCCCCGGTCCCCCTGACGGTCAGCGCCGGGCTCGACGGCGCGTCCCATCCGGACTGGTACATCCCGGCCAACCAGCTCCCGACGCCGGTGACGCCGTCCGCTTCGCCCTCGGCCGGTCCCGGCTCGGCGTCGCCGAGCGGCCAGTAGGTCGTGCCGCCGACCTACCTCGAGCGGCTCGCGGCGCGCTCGGTCGCGGTCGGCAGCGTGATGTGCCTGGGCCTCGACCCGGATCCCGCGGCCCTGCCGTCCGGCTTCAGCGCGGACCTGCGCGGCGTCGAGGCGTTCGCCCGGCTCATCCTCGAGGCGGCCGGGCCACATGCGGCGGCGGTCAAGCCCAACCTCGCGTTCTTCGAGGCGTTCGGCGCCGACGGCCTCGCGGCCCTGGAACGCCTCCGGGCGGCGATCCCGGACGACCTGCCGGTGGTGGCCGACGCCAAGCGCGGTGACATCGGCACGACGGCGTCCCGCCAGGCGGTCGCCCTGTTCGACCGGCTGGGGGCGGACGCCGTGACCGCCAGCCCGTACCTGGGCGGGGAGGCGATCGCGCCGCTCCTCGAGCGGGCTGACCGCTTCGCCTACGTCCTGTGCCGGACCTCCAACCCGGGCGCGGGCGAGCTCCAGGACCTGGTCGTCGCGGCCGACCCGACGAGCGGCGCGCCGGCCGAGCCCATGTGGGCCCGCGTCGCCCGCCGCGCGTCC
>DASVIK010000415.1:0-2907 GCA_036382135.1 Candidatus Limnocylindrales bacterium
CCCCTCTCGATCATCCTCTTCGATCTCGACCACTTCGGGATGTTCAACAAGCTGCACGGGCATCTCGTCGGAGATGAGGTGCTCCGGACGTTCGGCCGGCTCCTGCAGGCCCGGCTCCGGGAGGCTGATCTCGTCGGGCGCTACGGTGGCGAGGAGTTCGTGGCGATCCTGTCGGGGGCGTCGCGTGCGGACGCCTGCCGCGTGGCGGACGAGATCCGGACATCCCTCGAGTCGGCGTCCATCGCGGGTCCGGCCGGGGAACGCTATCCGGTGACCGTTTCGGCAGGCTGCGCCGAGGCCGATTCGGGGGTCGCGACGCCCGAGTCGCTCATCCGGTCGGCCGACGTCGCGCTCTCCATGGCCAAGCGCGCCGGCCGAAACCGGATCGTGGCCATCTGAGCGGCCGGAGGCGCGACGTGTCCGACCCCGAGGCCGGGATCGATCCAGCCGGGCTGCCACGCTGGGGCTTCGCCGATCCCGGCGAGCTGCGCGACGAGCTGACCGCGGCGGCCCTGGACGGGCGCAAGACGACCACCGCGAGTCTTCTCGTCGAGTACGCGATCGACGGTGACGCCCTGCCAGTCCCGGGTCAGCGCGACGTGCTCCTCGACTCGGACGAGCGCCCGGTCGCGATCGTCGAGACGATCGACTGCCGGATCGTGCGCCTCGCGGACGTGGACGACCGGCACGCGATCGACGAGGGCGAGGGATACGCCGACGCGGCCGAGTTCCGCGTCGCCCATGAGCGCTACTGGAACGGCTACATCGACCGGATCCGGGCCGGGCTCGGCGACCCGACGTTCGAGCTCACGGACGACACCATGATCGTCCTCGAGCGCCTGCGCATCGTGGAACGCCTCGACGGTCGGCAGCCGGCGTGACCTTCGCTCCCGCGCCGCCCGTTCTGACCCGGCGCGCGCTCAATCGGGCGACGCTGGCGCGCCAGCTCCTGCTCGAACGGTCCTCGATGTCGGTGACCGAGGCCGTGGAGCACCTGGTCGGCCTGCAGGCGCAGACGCCGCACACCGCCTACGTCGGCCTCTGGACGCGCCTCGCCGGGTTCCGGCCCGACGAGCTCTCGGACCTGCTCGCCGCCCGCGAGGTCGTGCGGCTCGCCCTCATGCGCTCGACGATCTTCCTGGTGACCGCGCGCGATGCCTGGGCCCTGCGACCGCTCGTCCAACCCGTCCACGACCGGATGCACAAGAGCCAATGGGGCCGGCGCCTTGGCGAGGTGGATGTGTCGACCGTCCTGGCGGCGGGCCGCGCCTTCGTGGAGGCCGAGCCGCGCACGTTCCGGGCGCTCGGCGAGCACCTGCTTGAGCGATGGCCCGGGCACGACCGCATGGCGCTCGAGCAGACCATCCGGACGGGCGTGCCGCTCGTCCAGGTCCCGCCGCGGGGCCTGTGGGGCCGTAGCGGCGCGGTCGCCCACACCTCGATCGAGGCCTGGCTGGGAGCGCCGCCGCCCGAGTGGTTGACCGTGGACGGGTTGGTGCTGCGCTACCTGCGGGCGTTCGGGCCGGCGAGCGTCATGGACGCCCAGATGTGGTGCGGCCTCACGAGGCTTCGCGACGTGTTCGAGCGCCTGCGCCCGGAGCTCGTCGTGTTCCGGGACGAGCAGGGGAGGGAGCTGTTCGACGTGCCCGAAGGTCCCCGACCGGAGCCCGCCGTCCCGGCTCCCCCGCGCTTCCTGTACGACTACGAGAACATGCTGCTCTCGTATGCCGACCGGTCCCGGGCGATCCTCCCGGAGCGGCTCGGGCGCATCGTCGCCCCGTCGAACGAGTCGATCAGCACGTTCCTCGTGGACGGCTTTGTCGCCGGGACGTGGCGGATCGAGCGCGATCGCGGCCGGGCGACGCTGGTCATCCGGCCCCTCGTCCCGCTCTCGGAACCGGACGAGCGGGCACTGCTGGACGAGGGGGCCGAGCTCGTGGCCTTCGTGGCTGGCGACGGCGCGACCCACGACGTCGCGATCGGGCCGCCGTGGCCCTGAGCGCGATCTATCCGGCGAGGCCCTCGACGACCTTGACGTTCGGGAGCGCCAGGAGGATCGACGGCGAGGCGATGACCTTCCAGCGCCGGCTGCCCCCGCCGAGGACGATCCGGGGCCGGCCCATGACGGCGGCGTCCACGAGGACCGGCAGGCCGGGCGGCAGACCGAACGGCGTGACGCCGCCGATCTCCATCCCGGTCATCTCGCGCGTCTCATCGGCTCCGGCGAACGACGCCTTGCGGGTCCCGAGGCGGTCCCGGACGGCGTGGTTGACGTCGAGCCGGTGAGGGGCCAGGACGATGCACGCCGCGTAGACCCTCGGGTCCGCCTTCCCCACGACGACGATCGTGTTGGCCGACTCCTCGAGCGCGAAGCCGTACGCCGCGCAGAACGCCGCGGTGTCGGCGAGGGCGGGATCGCAGGCGAAGAGCTCGTAGGGCTCGCGGAGCGGCGCGAGGGCGTCCTCAAGGCCCCGGCGGTCCGCATCGTCGTCCATGGGCCAACGGTAGCGCCATCGGCGCCGCGACGTCGCCCGTGCTGCGCCGTCCGGTATTGACCCTGCGGCAGCCATGCGGTCATGCTCGCGACCATGGAACACCAGGAGACGCGATGACGACCGACGTGGGGATGGACGCGCTGCGCAGGGCTGTGACGGCGGACGTGGTCCTGCCCGACGATGTGGGCTACGACGATGCGCGCACGACGTTCAATGCGACGATCGACCGCCGGCCGGCCGCCATCGTTATGGTTCGCTCCGTCGAGGATGTCGCGACGGCCGTCCGCTGGGCGCACGACGCCGGCCTGCCGATCGCGGTCCGCGGCGGTGGGCACAACGTGGCCGGCCACGCCGTGGCGGACGGCGCGCTCGTGATCGACCTGCGGGGCATGCGCGCGGTCGCGGTGGATCC
>DASVIK010000416.1:0-8484 GCA_036382135.1 Candidatus Limnocylindrales bacterium
CGCAGTGGTTCTGCTGGTAGAGGCGCTCGGGATCGTCGGCCGCCATGACCAGCTTGTGGACGCACTGGCCGGTCTCGGGGTACTGGTCGGGCATGAAACACGCCCGCACGGAGGTGTTGCGGGGTTCCCACGTCGCGCCGCCATCCTGGGTCTCGAACGTTCCCACCGACGAGATGGCCACCCACATCCGGTCCGGGTTCGTGGGATGGGGAACGATCGAGTGGAGGATGAGTCCGCCGGCGCCGGGCTGCCAGGTCGGTCGGGACGGGTGGTTCGTCAGGCCCTCCACGTGCGCCCACGTTCGGCCGCCGTCGTCGCTCTTGAACAGGCCGGCCGGCCCCACACCCGCATAGACCGCCCCGTGCGCGGCCGTCACGTTCCAGACGGCCGTGATCTTCGGGCCGTCGTCCCCGTATGTCAGGCCGTCACTCGACTGGGTCCAGGTCGCGCCGAGGTCGTCGCTCCGGAAGACCGTCGGCCCGTACCAGGGGCTGCCGCCGCCGGCGTACATCGTGCCCGTCGCCGGATCGACGCTGATGTCCTGGATCGGCCAGCCGTCGCAGGACGGGCCACGGACGTGCCAGGCCCGGCGGCTGGCGTCCGATTCGACGATGAACGCGCCCTTCTTGGTGCCCACCAGGAGCAGGATCCGATCCGTCATCTCGACCTCCACGACGTGATCGGCACAGCCTAACCCGGGCGACGACCCGCCGGCTCGGCGATCGCGGACGGGTTGTCGCCAAGGGTCTCTGGCGCCTGAGGGGGCCGATCGGTCCCGCCGGGCGTCGTGACAGCCGGCGGCCGGGGTAGGCTCTCCCCGATGGACACGATCCTCGACATCCTCGACGGCGCCGTCGCCGGCGGAGCGAACCGGACCGTGATGCGCATCATGCGCGACGACGGCACGGACGAGTCCTGGACGTTCCGCGACCTCGGATTCCGGAGTCGCTGCGCGGCGTGGCGCCTCCGCGCCCTGGGGCTCGCGAGTGGCGACCGACTGCTCACCTGGTCGCCGTCCGCGCTCGAGCTGCCGGCCGTCTATTTCGGGGCGATGCTGGCCGGGGTCGTCCTCGTCCCCCTGGACCTGCGGATGGCGCCGGATGCGATCGAGCGCATCGCGGCTCGGGCGGAGGCGCGCCACCTGGCGCTGGGGATCGGCCGCGACGCGCCGGACCCCCGCGAGGCGCGCCTGGACCGGCTGCCGACGACGACCGTTGACCGCCTCGCGGCCGAACCCGACGCCTCCTTCCCGGCCGACTGGGAGGCGCAGCTCGCGACGTGGCCCCGCCCGGCGAGCGACGACATCTTCGAGCTCGTGTTCACCTCCGGCACGACCGGCAGCCCCAAGGGCGTGATGCTCACGCACGCGAACGTCCTGGCCACGATCGCGGCCATCCACAAGGTGATTCCGCCGCTCGAGCACCGGATCGTCTCGATCCTGCCGATGTCGCACCTGCTCGAGCAGGTGGTCGGGCTGTACTACGCGATCGAGGTCCTGGCCGACATCCGCTACGTCCGGAGTCGCAACCCGCGGGTCATCTTCGAGGCCATCCGCGACCACCACACCACTTCGATGATCCTCGTGCCCCAGGTCCTCGACCTGTTCTGGTCGTCGATCGAGCGGGAGGTCGACAAGTCTGGGCGGACGCGGGCCTTCGGACGGCTTCGATCGATCGCCCGACGTCTGCCCTACGCGCTCCGCCGGCGGCTGTTCCGCCGCGTTCACGCCGGCTTCGGTGGCGGCCTCCGGCTTCTCGTCTCGACCGCGGCGTTCCTCCCGCCGGCCCTCCAGCAGGCCTGGGAGGATCTCGGCGTCGTCGTCATCCAGGGATATGGCTCGACCGAGTGCGGGTTCGCCACCTGCACGACCCGCGAGGACCACGGGCTCGGCACGGTGGGTCGGTCCGTGCCGCCGGTCCAGGTCCGGCTCGCCGGCGACGGCGAGATCCTCGTGCGCGGGCCGAACGTCTTTCGCGGCTACTGGCACGACGAGGCGGCCACCGCGGCCGCCCTCTCCCCGCAAGGCTGGTATCGGACCGGGGACATCGGCCGGTTCGACGCCGATGGGCGGCTCATCCTCATGGGCCGCAACAAGGACATCATCGTGCTGCCCAACGGATTCAACGTGTATCCCGAGGACATCGAGAACGCGTTGCGGGTGGCCGGCATCCGCGACTCGGTCGTCGTCGAGACGCGTCCCGGGCGCATCGAGGCGATCGTGCTCGCTCCCGGGTCCCACGGCCTGCCCCAGGGCGGCGACATCCCGGCGACCGGCGCGAGCGACCCGTCGGCGGACCCGGCGCTCGTGCGCGCCAGCATCGACGCCAGCGTGCGCTCCGCCAACCAGACGCTCGCCGTCCACCAGCGCGTCGCCGGCTGGCGCCTCTGGCCGGACGCCGACTTCCCGCGCACCCACACGCTCAAGGTCAAGCGCGACCTCGTCCGCGCCTGGGCGGCCGTCGAGGAGCCGCTGCCGGTCCGCCAGGGTTCCTGAGGGCCCGCGGGCTCGGACACCCTCCCGGTGGCCGGGCGGCTCCGGTGGCCGGGCGGCTCCAGCTCGTCCGCGGCTCCCGGCCTGTCGAAGGCTCGCCGTCGTCGGTGACGTTGGCCTCCCAGCGAGGGGTCCCACTCGGATGCCCGTCGGGGCACCACACCACTCGGCGCCGATCTCACGTTCAGCCAGGTCGCCAACTCAGGCCGGATCGATGCCCCGAGGGGCATCACAGGGAAGCTCGAACTGCCGATGATCGGTAGAGCCGGGAGCGGCCCAGCCGGGACTTGCGCCGCCGGCGACCGGGCGGGCCAGGGGCAACCCGGCCGGGATCTCGCACCGCTGGCGATCGGTCGGGCCAGGAGCAGCGGGGCCGGACGCCTGCCTCGACCTCCCCTTCCCCTCCCCCTGGCGCATACGATGCCCCTAGCGGGCATCAGATCGGCACGATATCCGGCCCGATCCGTGCTCAAGGCAGGGGGCAGCGAGCGCGATGCCCTGACGGGCATCACCTGGGAGTCTCGTCGCCGGCGCTCGTGCGGCCCGATCCGAGACCACGGGCGCGGCGGGCGGTCGGGGCGATGGCGCCCGCCACGCGCGACGGGCGCCCGCCACGGGCCACAGGCGCCTGCCACGGGCCACGGGCGCCGACGCCCGCCCTACCGCGGGACCGGAACCCCGATGCCCACGGTCGAAAGGTCCGTCGGGATCGAATCGGCCCGCGTGTCGGTCGAATTCGCCGGCGACCAGCTGTACACGATGACGGTCGTGTCGACCTGGCGGATGACGGTCTGCGTGTCGGGCGGGAACTGGATGCGGCCCGGACCGCTCCCGATGTACGCCGCCTGGTCCTGCGCCGCCGCCACGGCCGTCGGCGCGTCGCGGAAGCCGTAGATGACGAGGTAGCCGTGTGTCGGGTCGGCGGGCAGGACGACCTGGAAGACGCCCCGGGGCGCGCCGGTCATGGACGGCGACTCCGGCGGCCGGAACGGCTGGGTCGCGTCCTGGAGGGTCAACCCGTCCCGGCCCAGGGCATCGACGACGAGGCGTCGCGTGTCTGCGACGACCGGCGGATACGAGGCGAGCGCGACGCTCGGCTCGGGGGGCAGGCTCGCGCGGGTGGCCGCAACCCCGCACCCGGCGAGCGACAGACCGGCGACGACCACGGCCCCATACCGGATGACCCGGGTGAGGACTCTCACCCGGGCGGCCACGTGAACGGCCGGCCGCCCATGAGGTGGAAGTGGAGATGGCCGACGGTCTGGCCGCCCCACGGTCCGATGTTGGTGACGATCCGGTAGCCGCCCTCCGCGATCCCTTCGTCCCGGGCCACCGATGCGGCGACGGCCAGCAGGTGCCCGGTCAGCGCCGCATGCTCCTCGGTCAGCTCGGCCGCCGACGCGATGTGGGCACGGGTGACGATCACGATGTGGGTCGGCGCACGCGGGGCGATGTCACGGAATGCGACGACCTGGTCGTCGGCGTGCACCTGCGTGGACGGGATCTCGCCGGCCGCGATCGCGCAGAACAGGCAGTCGTTCAGCACCGGGCGGGCTCCGCGCCGCTCACCACAGCACGGGCTTGGTGCTCATGAGCCAGCCGATCGCGCCGATGAGGCCGGCCATCGCGTAGGACACGTAGCGCTGGCGTCGCGCCAGCGCGGCCCAGGCCCGATCCTCGGGTCGCCAGGACGTCCCGACGAGCCGGCGCAGGTTGGGTCGCTGGATCACCACCGCGAGGGCAAGGTTGAGCCCGTAGATGACCAGGGCGACCAGGAGCCACGGCTGCTGGAGCAGCTTCAGGCCGAGCGACGAGACGAGGAGGATGCCGGTGACGGCGAGCGCCCCGCCGATGACGATCGTGCCCGTGCCCTGCATCGCGAGCAGGCCGGCGGTGACCCGTCGAGGCGAGCCGCCGGCCGGTCCCGAACCGGTCCGCAACGCGAAGGGCAGGAGGACCGACGGCAGGAAGACGCTGATGGCCAGCGCGATGTGGACGACGAGGAGGATGGGGAACAGGGACATCGTGGCCGATCGTAGCAGCGCCGGCGGCGACGGGCGCGAGGGCTATCGAGGACCGTCGTCGCGGATGGCCGTCAGGGCCACCCAGTCGGTCTCCGATCCACGATCGACGACGCGCAGGCCGACCTCGGCGAAGGCCGCGCGGACCTCCGGCTCGCGCTCGACGAAGATGCCTGAGGCGAGCAGCGTGCCGCCCGGCCGCAGCTCGTCGCGAAGCTGTGGAGCGAGCGCGACGAGCAACGACGCGATGAGGTTGGCGAGGACGACGTCGAAGGGCCCCGAGCCGGACGGCAGGCTGCCGGCACGCACGCGGAGACGGCGGGCCAGGTGATTCCGGCGGGCGTTCGCCACGGAGGCGTCGACGGCGATCGGATCGGGGTCCACGCCGACGAGCTCGCCTGCGCCGAAGAGGCCTGCGGCGATCGCCAGGATCCCGGATCCGATCCCGACATCGAGCACCCGGGCCGAGCCGTCGCGGGCCGAGCCGTGCGCCAGCCGGCCCTCGTCCGCCAACCGCTCGAGGCCCTGGAGGCAGAGCCTGGTCGTCGGGTGGAGGCCGGTCCCGAAGGCCATCCCCGGGTCGAGGGCGATGACGATCTCGCCGGCGGCGCGGCGGTGCCTGCGCCACGTCGGCCGGATGACGACCCGCCGGCCGATGTGCAGGACCGGGAAGAACGCCTTCCAGGCCTGCGCCCAGTCGGCCTCGTGCACGACCCGCGTCGTGAGATCGCCGATCGGCCGGAGCCCGAACGCCTGGAGGTGGCCGAGCGCCGTGCGCGCCGCGTCGATCGCCGTCCGGGCGGCTCGGGCGTCACGGCCCGGGAGGTAGGCGCGGACGATGGCCGGCCGCGTCGGATCGACGGTCGCGACGAGCCCGTCCTCGACGAGCGCGAGGCCTGGCTCGACGCTCGTGCCACCCCGCGCGACGCGGCCGAGGATCTCGCTGACAGCCTCGACGGCCTCGAGGTCCGCCTCGACGGAGAGCTCGATCCAGGCCCCTTCGGCGGACGTGCCGTCGTCGTCGGGGAGTGGCTCTTCGTCGGGGAGGGGCCGGTCCCCCGGGAGTGGCGCCCGACCCGACGGCCGGCCCGCACCCATCTCAACCAAGCTTGTCGCGGACGCGGTCCATCAGCCCGGCGTGCCCGTGCCCGACCTCCTCGCCGGATGCCTCCGCATACGTCTCGAGCGCCTGGCGCTGGTCCTTGGTGAGCTTCGTCGGGACCGTGACCCGGACGAAGACGTGGAGGTCGCCCTTCGAGCCCGTACGGCGGAGGTGCGGAACCCCGCGACCGCGCAACCGCAGCTCCGTGCCCGGCTGGGTACCGGGCTTGATCTCGATCTCCTCGTCGCCGTCGACCGTCGGCACCCGGGCGCGCATGCCGAGAGCCGCCTGGGCGATCGAGACGTCGAGCTCGTAGTAGAGCTCGGTGCCGTCGCGCTTGAGCTCCGGATGGGGCGCCACGTGCACCGCCACGTAGAGGCTCCCCGGGGGTCCGCCGCGAGGCCCGGCCTCGCCCTCGCCCGACAGCCGGACCTGGTGGCCCTCGTCGATGCCCGGCGGGATCGACACCCGGAGACTCTTGCGGCGCTCCACCCGGCCGTCGCCGTGGCATGTCTCGCAGGGGTCTTCGATGATCCGGCCCTCGCCCTTGCAGCGCGGGCAGGCGGTCACGTTGATCATCTGGCCGAGCATCGTCTGGCGGACCGACCGGACCTCGCCGCGACCCTGGCACTGCGGGCAGGTCACGGCCTTCGAGCCGGCCTTCGCGCCGGTGCCCTCGCACGTCGCGCAGCGGTCGAGGACGGGGAACTCGATCTCCCGCTCGATGCCGTGGATCGCCTCCTCGAACGTGATCCGCAGGTCGTAGCGCAGGTCGCTCCCGACGGACGGCCGGCCGTGGCGGGCCCCTGTTCCGGCGCCGGCCCCGCCGAAGAACGCATCGAAGATGTCCCCGAAGCCGGAGAACCCGGCCCCGAACCCCGTGTCGCCGCCGGCCCCGCCGAGACCGGCCCGGCCGAACATGTCGTACGTCTGGCGACGCTGCGGGTCCGACAGGACTTGGTACGCCTCGTTGATCTCCTTGAAACGTCCGTCCGCCGTCGCGTCCTGGTTCACGTCCGGATGCCACTGCTGGGCGAGCTTGCGGAACGCGCGCTTGATCTCGGCGTCCGTCGCCCCGCGGGCGAGGCCGAGGACCTCGTAGTAGTCGCGCTCCGTCACCATCGTTCGCGAAAGTCTACGAGAGGCGGGCGAGAAGGACGACGGCCGGAGCGCGCGGGCGACTCCGGGCGAGCGCGACTGTCGGGCGCGCCGTCAGACGAGGAGCAGGCCGCGCGCGCCGAGGATCCGGCGGAGGGTCGCCATCGACTCCACGTCGAGGGCACGCTCAGGGACGAAGAGGCTCCCCCCGGCGCCGTTGTCGAAGAACAGGAAGCGCCCCAGGTCGCGGACCCGGCGGACATACGGCCAGGCGATCCGGTTGTCGTACATCGTGGTCTGGTACCGCAGGCCCGAGTCGTCGGCCTCGAAGGTCATCTCGGCATTGAACAGGTCGGGGCGCTTGCGCATCGCGTACCACGAGAACGGGACGCAATACCAGCCGGAGAAGAGCGCGACGCCGAAGAAGATCGGGAGCCCGGCGTCGAGGACGAACGAGACCGGATCCTGGAAGCCCAAGCCGACCACGAGGGCCACCACCCCGACCGCGGTCGAGAGGATGCCCACGACGAGGCCCAGCTTCGAGCGCTGCGAGAGGACCCGGACGGCGGTCAGGTACTCGTTCGGCCGGAGCTGGTAGACCGCCTTGATCCGCGTGTTCGGCAGGTTCGCCGGGAGGGATTCTGTCGTCACGCGGCAACCCTAGACGATGGACCGGCCGCCGAGCGGTGCAAGTTGGCCGATATTCGATGGGAGTCAACAGATTCCGTCGGCGCGGCGTCCGGGCCTCAACCACGCGCTTGCTCCGCCCCTGCTCGCCGAGGGCCGCATCCGGCCCGTCCGGCTCAGTCCGCGAGCGCCCGAGCCCGTACGAGGACCGCCTCGAGCATCGCCGGCGTCAGCCGTCCGGTGAACGTGTTCTGCTGGCTCGGATGGTAGGAACCGATGAGCGCATACGGCCCGACGCGCGTCTCCGCCCCATGGCCGAACCTCGGTCGTGGCCGCGCGCCGGAACCCGCGGCCGCCAGGACCCGCAGCGTCGCGTCCCAGGCGTAGCCGCCGAGCGCCAGGATCGCCCGGACATCGCCGAGCAGCGCCAGCTCGCGGCCGAGGAACGGCAGGCAGCGGTCCCGCTCTTCGATCGACGGCCTGTTGGCCGGCGGCGCGCAGCGGACCGCCGCAGCGACGTACGCGTCGTGCAGCCGCAGGCCATCGTCAGCGCGCCGCGACGTCGGCCGGTCCGCGAATCCGGTCGCGTGGAGCGCCGCCCAGAGCACGTCCCCCGACCGATCGCCGGTGAAGACGCGCCCGGTCCGGTTGCCACCGTGCGCGGCCGGTGCCAGGCCCACGATGAGCAGCCGGGCGGCCGGGTCCCCGAAGCCGGGCACCGGGCGGCCCCAGTACGTCTCGCCCGCATGCCGGGCGACCTTCTCGAGGGCGACCTGCTCGCGCCACGCGACGAGCCGCGGGCAGGCCCGGCAGGCGACGATCTCGGCCGTGAGCGACGCGAGCCCGGCCTCGCGGGAGGTCGGGCTCGGTGGTGCCATGGTCCGGCGGTCGGCGACGAGGCCGGTGAGGCGATGGGGAGCGACGGGTCCTTCGACTAGCTCCCGGTCGCTGTCTCGCTGCCGAGCGTCGGCACGTCGGCCAGGACGGACCGCAGCGCCTGGGCGGCGCCGAGGAGCGCCGAGCTCTCGGCCGGGATGACGATCTTCGTGTTCGCGCTGGCGGCGAACTTGGAGAGCGTGTCGAGCTGGAGGATCGCCACGAGCGTCGGGTTCGGATCGGCGGCCTTGATCGCGTCGTACACGGTC
>DASVIK010000417.1:0-1843 GCA_036382135.1 Candidatus Limnocylindrales bacterium
GAGCTCGATGAGGCCCAGGACGCGCTGATCGCGCCGGATCGCCAGCGGCGTCGCGCCGAGGTCGGCGATGCGGTCAGTCTCCGCGAGGATCGCGGCCGGCAGCGCGCCCTCGATCTCGCGGCCGATCGCGTCGACGGCGCCCTTGAGCACGAGCGAGCCGTCCTTCGTCCGGACGCCGCTCGTCCGGGTCTCGGCGCGGAACGGGATGTCCTCGTCGATGGTCGCGCTGAGCGTGGCGAGGCCCGCGTCGTCGGCCGTTCCGGCCCGGGCGCCGATCTCCTGGAGCAGCTTGCGGGCGAGCTCGGCGATCGAGCGGCCTTCCGGCGTCTCGTCGCGGATCGACGCGACCAGTGCGGCGGTAAGGGCTTCCTCGCGCGAGACGCCGGGCGCGGCCGTGATGGAGGCAGCCAGCCGGTTGCCGTAGGTGATGGTGCCGGTCTTGTCGAGCAGGATGACGTCCACGTCGCCCGAGGCTTCGACGGCCCGGCCGCTCATCGCGAGGACGTTGAACCGGGCGACGCGGTCCATGCCGGCGATGCCGATCGCCGACAGGAGCCCGCCGATCGTCGTCGGGATGAGGCAGACGAGGAGCGCCACGAGAGCGACGGTGTCGACGACCGTCCCGGCGAACTGGCCGAACGGCCGGAGCGTCACGGTGACGAGGAGGAAGACGATCGACAGCCCGGCGAGGAGGATCGACAGGGCGATCTCGTTGGGCGTCCGCTGGCGCTTGGCGCCCTCGACGAGGGCGATCATCCGGTCGAGGAAGGTCTCGCCCGGGTCGGCGGTGATGCGGATGACCAGGCGATCGCTGGTGAGGGTCGTGCCGCCGGTGACGCTGCTCCGGATGTCGGTGCCGGGCTCCTTGAGGACCGGCGCCGACTCGCCCGTGATGGCGGACTCGTTGACGAAGCCGATGCCCTCGATGACGTCGCCGTCGCCCGGGATCGTCTGGCCCTCGTCGACGACGACGATATCGTCGCGCCGGAGCTCCGACGAGCCGACCTGCTCGACCGACCCATCCGCCCGGCGCCGGAACGCGACGGTGACGGAGCGGGTCCGGCGGAGGGTCGCCGCCTGAGCGCGACCGCGGGCTTCGGCGACCGCCTCGGCGTAGGTCGCGAAGAGGACGGTGAACCAGAGCCAGACCGCGATCTGGACCTGGAAGCCCAGGCCGGCCGGGCCGGCGACCGTCTGGAACCCGGTCATGTTGCCGATCGCGATGAGGGTCACGAGGACCGCGGTGATCTCGACGATGAACATGACCGGGTTGCGAGCCAGGCGGCGCGGGTCGAGCTTGCGCACCGACTCCGGCAACGCGGCCTTGAGGAGGTCCGGGTCGAAGATGCCCCGCGGTCCCGACGCGCCGCCGGACGGAGCGCCGGTCGATGGGCGACCCCAGCGCTGGAAGCGTCGGGTGCCGCGTGAGAGATCGATGGAACGGTTGATGAAGCCCATGACCTAGAAGACCTTTCCGGCGTTCTGGAGGAGCTGCTCGACGATCGGGCCCAGCGCGAGCGCCGGGAAGAAGTTGAGCGCGCCGACGATGAGCACGACGCCGACGAGGAGCACGCTGAAGAGCACGCCTGTCGTGGGGAACGTCCCGAGCGAGGCCGCGACGCGGCGCTTCGCGGCCATCGAACCGGCCAGGGCGAGGATCGGGATGATCATCCCGTACCGGCCAACGAGCATCGCGAAGCCGCCCGTGATGTTGTAGAAGGGGGTGTTACCGGTCAGTCCGCCGAAGGCCGAGCCGTTGTTGCCGGTCTGGCTGCTGAACGCGTAGAGGATCTCGCTGAAGCCGTGTGGACCGGCGTTCAGCGGCCCCGCCTGGCCCTCCTTC
>DASVIK010000418.1:0-4112 GCA_036382135.1 Candidatus Limnocylindrales bacterium
CGCCAAGAAGACCCCCGCCGAGCCGGTCGCGACCCCGGCCGGGGCGTCCGAGCCGGTCGCGGTCGCCGCGGCCGCCAAGCCCCGGACCCGGGCCACCAAGAAGATCGCCGACGGGGAGGGGGCGTCGTAGCCGCCGCTGGCGCCCGGCCGCCGACAACGCCGGGACGCGTGCATCGCGTTCCGACGCGGACGTGCGTCGCCTGCCGGACGAGTCGCGGGAAGCGCGAGCTCGTGCGCATCGTGCGGACTCCCGACGGTCGGATGATGATGGACGCCAGCGGCCGGCTCGCCGGACGGGGCGCCTACCTGTGTGACGACCCGGCCTGCCGGCGCACGGCCCTCGACAAGAACATCCTCACCCGCGCCCTCCGCGTGCCGCTGCCGGACGACCTCCGCAGCGCACTCGAAGAAGGCGCTGAACACACGAACACCCCAGGAGGCACCATTGGCCAGGAGTAGGAGCGGCACCCGCGGGCGGCGCGGACCCCGCAAGCCCCCGCGTCGCGAGAATGGCGGCACGCCGACGTCGGTGCAGGTCGCCGATCCGCGTGAGCGTGGCGCGATCGAAGTCCCCTCGACCATCACCGTCAAGGAGCTGGCCGAGCTCCTCGGGGTGAATCCGGCGGACGTCATCCGCGAGCTCATCAAGAGCGGGATCTTCGCCACCATCAACCAGCTCATCGATCGCGACACCGCGTCCCTCGTCGCCGGGGAGCTCGGCTACGAGATCGCCGAGCCGGTCCTGGCATCGGCGACGGGCGCCGCCGGCGAGGCGGACGGCGAGCCGGTCGTCGACGAGGCGACGAAGGAAGTCCTCTACGAGGAGGACGACGCCGCACTGCTCCAGCCGCGCGCGCCCATCGTCACCGTCATGGGCCATGTAGACCACGGCAAGACGAGCCTGCTCGACGCCATCCGGACGACCGAGGTCGCGGCCGGCGAGCGGGGCGGCATCACCCAGCACATCGGGGCGAGCGAAGTCGACAAGGACGGCCGGCGGGTCGTCTTCCTCGACACGCCGGGCCATGAGGCGTTCACCGCGATGCGCGCCCGTGGTGCCCGCGTGACGGACATCGCCGTGGTCGTGGTGGCCGCGGACGACGGCGTCATGCCCCAGACCCTCGAGGCGATCCACCACGCCCGGGCCGCGCGGGTGCCGATCGTCATCGCCCTGAACAAGATCGACAAGCCGGACGCGAATCCCGATCGGGTGAAGACCGAGCTCTCCGAGGCCGGGGTCATCGTCGAGGAATACGGCGGTGACACGCCGCTCGTGGCCGTCTCGGCCAAGGCCCGGACCGGCCTCGACGAGCTGCTCGAGATGATCCTCCTCGTCGCCGACCTCCAGGAGCTCAAGGCAAACCCCAAGCGCCGGGCCATCGGCACGATCGTGGAGGCCGAGCTCGACAAGGGCCGCGGGCCCGTCGCCACCGCGATCATCCAGACCGGCACGCTCCGGGTCGGCGACGTCATCGTCGTCGGCGAGACGTTCGGCAAGGTGCGCGCCCTCGAGAACTCGGTGGGCAAGCGCGTCCCGAAGGCGGGCCCGTCGACCGCGGTCGTGGTGCTCGGCCTCGCCGACGTGCCGCAGGCCGGCGACATCCTCCGCTCCGTCGCGGACGAGCGCGAAGCTCGGACGATGGTCGAGGCGCGCCGCGCCACGAACGCCGCCAAGGGTGGCGACGGCAGCGGCCGGGCCACGCTCGAGGACCTGTACCGCCAGATCCAGGCCGGCCAGGCCAAGGAGCTGCGGATCATCCTCAAGGCCGACGTGTCGGGTTCGCTCGGCGCGATCAGCCATGCGCTCGAACAGCTGAGCACGGACGACGTCCGGATCAATGTCCTCCACGAGGCCGCGGGTGACGTCACGGACAACGACATCATGCTGGCCGCGGCTTCGGACGCCATCGTCGTCGGCTTCAACACGAAGATCACCGAGACCGCCCGACGGGCCGCCGAGTCCGAGGGTGTCGACATCCGGCTCTACGACATCATCTACAAGCTCACCGACGACATCGACGCGGCCCTGAAGGGCCTGCTCGAGCCGGAGGTGATCGAGGTCGTGGAGGGTCGGGCGGAGGTGCGCCAGATCATCCGCGTCGGCAAGAGCACGGTCATCGCCGGCTCCTACGTCACGGACGGCCGGATGATCCGCAGCGGCGCCCGCATCTGGCGCGGCGGCAAGATCGTCGCCACGGACAAGATCGAGTCGCTGCGCCGGTTCCGGGACGATGTCCGCGAGGTCGCGACCGGCTTCGAGTGCGGCATCGGCCTGGCCAACTACCACGACATCGTCGAGGGCGACATCATCGAGTGCTTCTCGAGCCAGACCGTCAGTCGAGCGCCGTCCAACTGATCGGGCGGTCCGACCGGAGGCGAACCCGATGAGCCAGCGGACCGACCGCCTCGACGAGCTCCTGCGCCAGGAGATCGGGGCGATGCTGGAGCGCGAGATCGCCGACCCGCGGATGGGCTTCGCCACCGTCACCCGGGTCGAGACGGACCCGGACCTGCGCCACGCGCGGGTCTGGGTGAGCATCATCGGAGGCACGGCCGAACGGGGCGACACGCTCGTCGCGCTCGACCATGCGATGGTCTTCATCCGGCGCGAGCTCGGGACGCGCCTGCGCCTCAAGCGGATCCCCGACCTCCACGTCCGGCTCGACGATTCGATCGAACGCGGGACGCGCGTCCTCCAGCTCCTCGATTCGATCGATTCGGGGCGCGACGCCGGGGATCGGCCGGCGGGTGAGTCCCTGCCCACGCCGAGTCGCGGCGCCGCCCCGGCCGGCGCCGGAGCGGAAGTCGACGATGCCGTGACGGTCCGACCAGCGGATCCGGATCCGGGCGACGGGTTCGGCGCGGCCGCGGCCGAGTACGCGGCATCGCTCGCCGCGTCACTGGCCGCCCGGCGCGACGCCCGGCGACCGGGCAAGACCGGCGGCCGTCCGGGGGCCCGCCGCGGTCGCCCAGGTGGCCCCGACGGTCGGCCCGGTGGCGGCCCGACCGGGCGTGGCCCGGGCGGCGGCCGATGACGACCAGAGCGGAGCACGACCCGATGGACCTGTCTCCGTGGGCGACGGCGGTCCCGGATGCGGTCGTGGAGCGCCTCTCCCGCGCGCAGCGGGTGCTGGCGGTGAGCCACGAGAACCCCGACGCGGATACCCTGGGTGCGACCCTGGGCGTCGCGACGCTCGTGGAGGCCCTGGGCGGCCGGGCGACGCCCGTCTGCACCGACCCGCCGCCGGCCCTGTACGACTTCCTCGCCGGGGTCGAGCGCTTCCGGACCGACCCGGAGGCCGGTGCGGCCTACGACCTGCTGGTCATCTCGGACTGCGGGTCGCTCGACCGGGTGGGCGAGGTCCGGGAGCGCCATCCGCGCCTCTTCGCGGAGCTGCCCACGATCGTCATCGACCATCACGCCTCGAACGGCTCCACCGGCCCGACCGACTGGGTCGATCCCGGCGCCGCGGCGACGTGCGAGATGGTCGCGCTCCTTGCCAGCCGGCTGCGGGTCCCCCTCGCGACGGCCGGCGGCGCGTTCGCGGCGGCGCTCATGGCCGGCATCGTGATGGACACCGCGACGTTCGCGCATCCCAACGCCACGCCGCGGACGCTCGCCGTGTCGGCGGCCCTCGTCGCGGCCGGAGCGCCGCTCTCCGAGATCTCGCGACGCCTGTATCGCAGCAAGCCGGATACCCAGCTGCGCCTGTTCGGGCGGGTCCTCGACCGGCTCGAGGGCAGCCCAGACGGACGCGTCGTGTGGTCGACGGCCCTCGCCGCGGACTTCGTCGAGACCGGCGCCGTCGCCGCCCATTCCGAGGGCATCATCGACCTCCTCTCGCAAGCCGAGCGGGCCGAGGTGACCATCCTCTTCAAGGAGCAGGGCTCGGCCACGCGGATCAGCGTCCGGACACGGCCCGGCGGGGTGGACGCAACGGTCCTGACCGGCCTGTTCGGTGGGGGAGGTCACGCCCGGGCGGCCGGCGCGACCGTCCCGCTGCCGCTCGCCGGCGCGCGCGATGCCGTCCTCGTCGAGGCGCGGCGCCTCGCGGCCGACGTCGTCCGCTGAGCGACTCGGCCGCGGACACCGGATCGATGTCGCGCCACGG
>DASVIK010000419.1:0-6751 GCA_036382135.1 Candidatus Limnocylindrales bacterium
CACGTCGGCGGCGGAGAGGTAGCGGAGCGGCGGCGGGTCGGCCGACATCGTCCGCATCATGCCCCACGGCGGGGTGGACCGCCATAGGACCGACCCGCGCCGTCTGGGTCGTGCCCGCGCCTCGTACCGTGCCCGGGCCTGGCGCCGCACACCCCTTGCCGTCAGGTACGCGTGGAGTGCGTAACTACGCGCGGACGCGGAGGTGACGAGCCGCGATCGGGGGTCCCGGCGCGCTCATTTCACTCCGGCCGGGCACATCCGCAGGCCGAGATCGTGGATAGCACGCACCTGGCGCGTAGGTGCTGGCACGCCGACTCCCGTGGCGCGAGCGCCGGGTTACGATTCGCGCGTGAACCCTGCCGAGATCGCCCAGAGCCTCCTGAACCTGAAGCTCGAGCGCGACGCGATCGTCCTCTACGAGGCGCTCGCGACGATCGAGAAGGACGAACGCCGGGCGCGCGCCTTCCATACGATCGCCGGCAACGAACGTCGCCACGCCGAGATCTGGGCGACCAAGCTCCGGGAGCAGGGCGCCGATGTGCCCGAGCCGAGCCCGCCGCGGCTGCGGATCCGCTTCATCGTCGCCCTCGCTCGCGCGTTCGGTACCCGTGCCGTCAGCGACCTTGTCAAGGCGCTCGAGGGCGACGAGGAGGACACGTACGACGCGCAGGCGTCGCCCGAGGTCGCCGCCATCGCCGCGGACGAGCGCGAGCACGCCGAGATCTGGAAGCGCCTGGACAGCGCCGAGGCGACGACGATCCGGGCCCATCCGGTCGGCGGCGACGGCAAGTCGGAGCGTTGGCACCGGACCGGCCAGTCGGGCACGCTCCGGGCGGTCATCTTCGGGGTGAGCGACGGCCTGGTCAGCAACCTGTCGCTGGTGATGGGCGTGGCCGGCGCCACGGCCGTCGAGCCGAAGTTCATCCTGCTCGCGGGCATCGCGGGCCTTCTTGCGGGATCGTTCAGCATGGCCGCCGGCGAGTACATCTCGATGCAGAGCCAGCGCGAGCTGTATGAGCGGCAGATCGCCCTCGAACGGGCGGAGCTCGAGGCGATGCCGGCCGAGGAGGAGGCCGAGCTCGCCCGGATCTACCGGTCCAAGGGCTTCTCCCAGGACGAGGCGGGCACGATCGCCCACCGGATCTTCCAGGATCCCGAGGCGGCCCTCGACACGCTCATCCGCGAGGAGCTGGGACTGGATCCCGACCAGCTCGGCTCGCCCTGGGGCGCGGCGTTCGGGTCGTTCGCCGCGTTCGCGATCGGGGCGAGCATCCCGGTCATCCCCTACCTGTTCGGCGGGGGAGGCGCGATCTTCACGATCAGTCTCGTCGCCAGTCTCATCGGCCTGTTCGCGGTCGGGGTCGGAGTGAGCCTCCTGACCGGCCGCGGCGGGCTCTTCTCGGGCGCCCGCCAGGTGCTCATCGGCGCGGCGGCCGCCGCGGTGACGTTCGTGGTCGGTCGCCTCATCGGCGTCTCGGTCAGCTGAGGCGGCGGCACCGGTGGCGTCGCGGGGTGCGCGGGACGGAGGAGGCGAGAGCGACGCTCGGGCGCGCCTGGAAACCGAGGGCCTCGATCCCGGCAGCTGGTCGAACGGGCCGGGCGACCGGTACGGAGCCCACGACCACGGCTACGACAAGGTGATCGTCGTGGCGGCCGGCTCGATCGTCTTCGGCCTGCCCGGTCGAGGGGAGCGCGTCGCCCTCGACGTCGGCGATCGGCTCGACCTGCCGGCGGGCACGAGCCACGACGCGGTCGTCGGGCCGACCGGCGTGACCTGCCTCGAGGCCCACCTGCCGGCGGGCACCCTGCCGGCCGAGCCGGCGAGGCGTGCCGACGGTTCGTGGTGAGTCGCCCCAGGCTCACCGTGCCGACCTCGTCGGAGCCCGGAATCGAACGAGACCCCGGGTGGCGGGGTCTCGTGGGTTAGGCTACGTCCGGTCGCCGTCGTGGCGACCGTCGATCACCGGCGTCCGAAGAGGACCCAGGTGGAGAGCTGGGGGCTGGGATGGGTCTCGCGGCCATCCTCAGTACCCAGCACGATGCTGAGAAGCGAGAACAGCGCGAGGCCGGCGAGCGCGATGACGAGCAACACGTTCTGGATACCTCCGCTGCAGGGACTCCGCCGACCCGGTGGTCGCACCGCACCCGCGGTGGTTCGGTGCCCCATCTGTAGTATTCGCACGATAACCTAATGAATCACGTCAGTCAAGGCCACTAGCCTAACGAAGTGGTACCAGATGCCCGATAGTACCAAGATGGGCGCCACGGACATGCGGATCCTCGAGGTCCTTCAGCGCGATGGCCGACGGGCGTATGCCGACCTTGGGTCCGAGGTTGGTATCAGCGGCCCGTCGGCGCACGAGCGCGTGAAGAAGCTCGAGGCACGGCGCGTCATCACCGGGTACACGGCCACGGTCGATCCGGTCGCGGCCGGCTTCCCGATCCTCGCCTTCTGCTGGCTGACCCAGGCACCGGGGACGATCGCCACCGACATCACGCCGGACTTCGCGGCCGTGGTCGAGATCGAGGAGTGCCATCACATCGCGGGCGAGGCGGACTACCTGCTCAAGCTGCGCGCCCGGAGCACGAGCGACCTCGAGCGGGTGTTGCGGCAGATCCAGGCGATCCGGCACGTCTTCACGACCGAGACCGACGTGGTGCTGTCGACGTCGTTCGAGCGCCGCCCCCTCGGGCGCGCCGACGAAACCGGCGGACCCACCGGAGCGTAGAGTGGACAAGACGCTGGCGATCTCCGATGACGTGGCCCTCGTCCGGGCGGTAGCGAGCGGGTCGCAGGATGCTCTGGCGGCGCTCTACGATCGGCACGCGAACGCCGTTCACTCAGCTGCGAGCCGGCTCACCACCGACCGGCAGATCGCCGAAGAGGTGGTGCAGGAGACGTTCCTCGCCTTGTGGAACCGGGCTGAACTGTTCGATCCGGCGACCGGCTCACTCGCCGCGTGGCTTCACACGATCGCTCGCAACCGTACGGTCGATCGGCTGCGGGCCGGCGCCCGCCGTCCGCGCCTCATCTCGGCCGCCATCGCCGGCGGACCGGATGAGCCCGAGGCGGTCGCCCTGGACCGGCTCGCGACCGCCGGCACGGTCGTCGGCGGTGCCGATCGCGGCCATGGACCGGAAGAAGAGGTGATCCAGATCGAGATGCGGGCGACCCTCCGCGCTGCTCTGGTCACGATGCCCGACGTCGAGCGCACCGTGATCGTGCTGGCGTACACCGATGGCCTGACCCAGTCCGAGATCGCCGAGCGCCTCGGCTGGCCGCTCGGCACGGTGAAGACGCGGACGCGGCGGGCCCTGTTGCACATGCGCGCGCTCCTCGCGGAGCACTACGACCCGGGCCTCATGCCCGCTCCGGTTCCCGTCGAGATGGGCGAGTCATGAACCACGCCGACGTCCGCGACCGGCTGGAGCTCGCCGCTCTCGAGCCCGACGGCCTCGACCGACTCATGGCGGGCGATACGCCCGATGCCATCGCGATCGCCGGGCACCTGGCGGGTTGTCCCGCGTGCCTGGATGAACTTGGCCGGCTCCGGCGCACGGCGACGCTCGTGCGGCTCGCGCTCGAGGGCGCGCCCGAGGTCGTCCCCTCGCGCGTCGCGGGCGCGGACGCCGGGGAGCCGGCGCTGCCGGCCGACCTCCGCGAGCGAACGCTCGCCTTCGTCCGCGAACTCGGTGTGCGACGGCCCGTGATCAGCCTCGCCGAAGCCGCGGCGATGGTCGACACGCCCCGTGGTGCAACGATGGCTCCTCCGATGGCGCAGCCCGCGCACGTCGGGGCCGCGCCGCCGGCGCGAACGGCACCCCGCAGGGGCCTGGCGTTCCTGCGCCCGGCCGCCTGGCCGGCCTCGCTCGCCGCGGCGATCGTCATCTCGGTCGTGGCGACCTCGATCCTCCTCGGGACCGGCCACAGCGCCGAGGACACGGCCGACCTCACCCGGCTCGCCGCCTGGTCGATCGACGTGGCCCGTGCACCCGATGCCCGCCAGGTCTCGCTCAAGTCACCGACCGGTGCCGCCACCGTGGGCCTGCTCGCGTTCGCGCCGTCGGACGGCGACCTCGTGGTGAGCGCCCACGACCTGTCACCGGCGCCCGCCGGCAAGGAGTACCGCTGCTGGATGGCGACCGCCAACGGCCGGCGGGTCGTCGGCAAGATGTTCTTCGCGGGCGGGATCGCCTACTGGGTCGGACCGGTCACAGGCCTTGGGTCCGTCCCCTCGGGGACGAGTTTCGGGGTCACCCTCGTCGACCTCTCGGGGCCCTCCATCGACGGCGATCCGGTGCTGCTCGGCACCCTGTGACCGACGATCTCGACCCGCCGCGGCGGAGTCGGACGGGCAACGAGGTCGATGGGCCCACCGTGACGGCGATGTTCGACGAGATCGCGCCCGTCTACGACCGCATGAACTCGATCATGACCCTCGGCCGTGACGCCGCCTGGCGGAGGGCGGCCGTGGAGGCCACCGCGCTCGGGCCGGGCGATGCGGTGATCGACGTGGCGTGCGGCACCGGCAAGCTCGCCGAGGCGCTCGCGGAGGAGGTCGGCCCGTTCGGCCGCGTGCTCGCCGTGGACCTCGCCCCGGGCATGATCGCCGAGGCGACCGCCCATCATCGGGACCTCGTCCAGCTGGAGTTCCAGGTGGGCGATGCGCTCGCCCTCCCGGTCGCGGACGCCTCGTTCGACGCCGCCACGATCGCGTTCGGGATGCGCAACCTGCCCGATTTCGCGGCCGGGTTCGCCGAGCTCGCCCGGGTCGTCCGGCCGGGCGGTCGCGTGGTCTGCCTCGAGCTGTCGGTGCCGCGACCACGCGTCTGGGGGCGCATCTTCCAGGGCATGTTCCGGCGCTCGGCGCCGGTGCTCGGCTCCGTGTTCGGACGGGGCGCCGCGTATCGCTACCTGCCGACGTCGCTCGATGGCTTCCCCACGCCCGACGAGCTGGTCCGCACCATGCTCGGTGCCGGGCTCACGGCCGTCTTCTACCGCAGCCTCGGCCTCGGCTCGGTCGCGCTCCACGTGGGTCGCGTGCCAGGTCGCTGAGCGCGGCGCGGGTCCCCGGGGCGCCGGCACGTTCGGCGTCGCGCCGTGGTCGCCGGGTCAACCCCTGGGGAGAGGCCACTCGGGTGGCTCTTCGGGCACCTGGTCGACGTGCGCCTCGTCGTCTCGGGGCTGCTCGTCCAGCGCTCCCGTGCCGGAGGGGCCGACATCCGCCGGCCGGTCTTCCGCCGCCGGGATCTCCTGTACGGCCGCAGGCTCGTTCGCCTCGATCGCCGGCCCGCCAGCCGCCGCCGGCGGCCCGTTCCCGTCGTCGGGGATGCCGGCGAGGTAGGCGCGATGGAGGCGGAGCACCTCCTCGACCGCTTCGGCGTCGGCCGCGATGTCCTGTCGGCGAAGGGTGTCGGCGATCCAGCCCGCCTCGGCTCGCGACTCGCCTGCGGCGAGATCGTCGTCCCGTCGGCGCAGGTCGAGCATGACGAGCCACGCGAGACCCGCGCCGATCGCCAGCCCGACGATGATGAGCCAGGCGTCGAAGACGTTCACCGGCGCGACGCGGCCGTGCGACGCCGGCCCGCCGCGGAGCGCGTGGCGGGCGTGATCGGGGACCGGGGATCCATGCGTCCGCCAGTATAGGGACGCGTCCGCGAGGGCGGGCCCGCGAGGTCTCGGGCCGATAGGCCGCTGCCGCGGCTACACTCCCCCGGACGATGATCGACTTCATCCCGCCGTCCGTGCTCGTCCAGATCGGCCCGTTCCCGGTCCATTTCTACGGGCTCGCCTATGCCGTCGGGCTGGCGGTCACGTACCTGGTCATGAGCCGTGAGGCGCGCAGGAGAGGGCACGGGTCGGACCTCCTCGCCAACGGCCTCATCGTCGTCGCCATCGCGGCGATCATCGGTGGACGCCTCTACCACGTGATCGACCAGATCGCCTATTACCGGGACCACATCGTCCAGGCGTTCCTGCCGGTCGACGCGGCCGGCAACTTCATCGGCTTCAGCGGGCTCGGCGTGTACGGCGGGATCATCACCGGGACGATCGCGGCGTACCTGTACCTGCGCCGTCATCGGGCGAGCTTCTGGATGTGGGCCGACATCGTGGCGCCGGGGCTGTTCGCGATGCAGGCGGTCGCCCGATGGGGGAACTTCTTCAACCAGGAGCTGTACGGGCCGCCCACGAACCTGCCGTGGGGCATCGCGATCCAGTGCTCGCATCGCATCGTCCAGTACGCGTGCCCGGCCGGCTCCGACCCGGCGGCGACGCTCGGCGAGCACTTCCAGCCGCTGTTCCTCTACGAGTCGCTGTCCGGGCTGCTCGGCGTCCTGGGCCTCATGTTCCTGGCCAGGCGGTTCTCCGGGCGGCTTCGCACCGGCGACCTGCTGGCCGTGTTCTTCATCTGGTACGGCATCGTCCGGTTCAGCCTCGAAACGCTGCGGGCCGACAACTGGACGTTCTTCGGCGTCCCGATGGCCCAGATCTTCTCGACGCTCTTCATCCTCCTCGGCGTCCTGATCATCCTCGTCCGGCACCTGCGTCACGTACCCACGCTCGACGCCGCCGACGCGGCCACGGCGCTCGCCGCCATGGATGTGGACGAGGAGGTTGACGCGGGGGACGACGACGACGGGCTTGCCGAGGGGGACGTGGCCGCCGCGATCGAGCACAAGGAGGCCACACTCGAGGCCGAGCGTGTCGACGCCGCCGAGGCCGCGACGGCCAGGGACGAACTGACGGCGT
>DASVIK010000420.1:0-8774 GCA_036382135.1 Candidatus Limnocylindrales bacterium
CGTATGGAGGACGATCGTGCCCGCTCGCTCATCGTCGGACAGGACGTAGCAGATCGGCACGAGGCGGGGCTGCCCGGCCGGGTCGGTCGTCGCCAGGATCGCCCGGCGCGCCCCGGCCAGGAGGCGTCGTTCCGCGGGGGAGAGGATCGGCTCCGGCATCGCGCCTGCAGCATAGACTGCGAGCGTGCCAGCGTCTCACGACCCATCGCCTGCGACGGCCCTGCCCGACCGTCACGTGTCGGCAGCCCGCGTCCTGGCCGTGCGCGGGGCGACGGTCGAGGAGCGCCCGGACTCCCTCGCCGGCGAGGAGCCGATGGAGATCCGCGCGGCCGGGCCGGGCCAGCCGCCGGTCTCGGTCGCCGTCACGATGCGGACGCCCGGGTCCGAAGCGGAGCTCGCCGTCGGGTTCCTGCGGACCGAGGGGCTGATCGCCTCCGTCGACGAGATCGAGGGCGTCGAGGTCGGCGACCCGGCCGCGCTCGCCCAGCCGGACGACGTGGTGCTCGTCCGGTTGCGCCACCCGTTCGACGCGTCGCTCGTCGCCGAGCGCCACTTCGTCGCGACGGCGTCGTGCGGCATCTGCGGCAAGGCGTCCATCGACGAGGTCGCCGTCCGCAGCGACCCGCTGCCGCCCGGCCGGCCCGTCGTGGATCGCGCGGTCCTCATCGCGCTGCCGGACCGGCTGCGCGAGGCGCAGCGAGCGTTCGCCACGACCGGCGGCCTGCACGCCTCGGGGCTCTTCACCCCGGCCGGGGAGCTCGTGACGCTGCGGGAGGACGTCGGCCGGCACAATGCGCTCGACAAGCTGGTGGGCGCCGAGCTCCTCGCGGGACGTCTGCCGATCCACGACCGGGTGCTGCTCGTATCCGGCCGCGTGAGCTTCGAGATCGTCCAGAAGGCCGCCGTGGCGGGCATCGCGTTCCTCGCCGCCATCTCGGCCCCGTCCGACCTCGCGGTCGAGGCGGCCGGCCGACTCGGTCTCACGCTCGTCGGCTTCCTGCGCGGCGACGGCTTCAACGTCTACACCGGGCGCGAGCGGATCGCCGGCCTGTGACCGTGCCACGGCCGGATCTCACGACGGAGCGTGCGATGCGCGGACGATCGTCTTCATCCACGGAGCGTGGGTCACGCCGGCCTGCTGGGACCCGATGGTCGGCGGCCGTCACGGACTTCCGCGCCTTCCCAGGCCGCGCCCACTGGATCATCGCCCAGCCAGGCTGGGAGGAGGTCGCCGGCTTCATCGGGGAGTGGCTCGAGGCGCGAGGCCTGGGCCCGGGCTGAGCTCCGCGGCCTGGGCGACCCCCACCGCGACCGTCAGGCGCTGTAGATCCCGCCGTCGACGAGGAGCTCGATCCCGTTCACCGAGCGGTTATCGATGAGGAACGCACAGGCACCCACGATGTCCTCCATCGCGACGAGCCTCCCGGTCGGGGTGCGGGCGAGCGTGGCCTCGAGCGCCCCCTTCTTGTCCGCCCAGTAGGGGCTGTCCCCGACGATCCCGGGATGGAGCGTATTCACCCGGACGGGCTTGAGCTCGGTGACGAGCGACCGGACGAGACCAAGGATCCCGGCGTTGACGGTCGACACGGTGGTCGACCCCGGATACGGCCGGTACATGGCGATGCCGCCGAACATGACGATCGAGGCGTCGGCGGTCAGGCGCGACCGCAGGACGTGGACGACCTCCGCGTAGCCGACGAGCTTGAGGGTGGCCAGGTTGATCGCCCGATCGATGCTGTAGTCGGCGACCGTGTTCTGGTCGCGGTCGATCGCCGCGAGCACCAGCGCCCGGACGGGGCCGACCCCGGCGAATGCGGCCTCGATCCCCTTCGGTTTGGCCAGATCGAGGGCGACCGCCGTCACCTGCCCGGCGACTCCTCGCGCCGCCTCGACCGCGGCCGCCTGGTCGCGGCCGGTCAGGATCACCTGGTCGCCCCGGCCGGCGAAATGGCGGACGATCTCGAGGCCGATCCCCCGGGTGCCTCCGACGATGACGACGGTGGATGGATCGCTCATCAGATTCGCTCCTCGGCCATGTCCGAAACGGTTCGATCGCCGATGTCTCGATGTTCAGTGCCGCTGTCGTTGCCAGCCCGATTGTAGGTGGGTTGAACAGGGCGCGGGCGTCGCTCAGGGAGCGGTCGTCGGGTCGAACCTCGCCCAGGCCTGGTCCCAGCGATAGGCGTGTCTGGACGGCGGCTGCGGCGCCTGCGTCTCGATCCAGCGGACTCGCTCGGGGCCATCGTTGTAGAACGCGTGACTGACCCCGACGCCGGCGAACGCGACGTCGCCCGCGCGCAGGCGCTGCGTCGTTCCGCCGAACTCGGCCTCGACCTCCCCGGCGAGGATGAGATATGTCTCCTCGAACGGGTGGTCGTGCGACTGGGCGGCTCCGCCGACCTCGTAGTCCACCGTGAACATCGTCAGGTGGTCGGCCCCCAGGCCACGGTCCACGAGCATCCGCACCGAGATCCCGCTGTACGCCAGGATCGCCGTGTCCATGCCCGCCGGGGCGCGTCCGCGGGCCGGTCCCTCGAGGCGCAGCGCTTCGGCCTGGGGCGGCGTGCCCTCGTAGTGGCCGACGCCGCGCACGGTCGGCACGCCGAACGTGGGCAGGGGCGTGTCGGCCAGGCGGGCCAGGTCCGGCGGGCCGGCCCGGAAGAAGGTGTCGCGGCGCGGGTCCGACACGAGGCGCCGCTGGGGGGTGTTCACGGAGACCCAGCGGACGGCCTCGGAACCGAGGTTGGCCAGCAGGTGCCAGACGCCGATCGGCATCACCGCGTAGTCGCCCGGCCCGAGGCGCCAGGCGTGGCCGTCGATCTCGAGGACGAGCTGTCCGCCGAGCACGTACAGCGCCTCCTCGAAGGAGTGGACGTGGCGCCCGAGCCAGCCGCCCGGATCGAGGCGGCCGACCGCGAGCTCCGTGTGGACCGCCCCGGCGCGAGCGTCCACGAGGACGCTCCGGCCAAGGCCGGACACCGTGCCGTCGGGCGTCGCCTGCGCCGTGGGGAAGGACCAGTCGATCGCGCCCAGGAAGGACGTGGCGGAGCCGGCGGACGTCATCGGCCGAGCCTCAGCCGGGGCCGCTGCGCTGGCGCTCGGCCGCGGAGGCCCGGCTGACCATCTCGGCGAAGTCCTCGACCGGGCGCCGGCCGAGCACGAACCAGATCCCGTGGACGGGCTCGGTGCCGACGTTGTACAGCCGATGCGGGATCGTCGAGTCGATGGCGATGGCATCGCCGGGGCCGAGGACATGGTCGTCGAAGCCGATCGTCACGCCCAGCGTGCCGCTCACGACATACCCCCACTCCTGGCCGCCGTGACGCTGGAACTCGTGCTCCGGGCTCGAAGCCCCGCCGACCTCGTAGGTGACCGCGAGGAAGTCGATGGCCGGGCTCGAGGCGGTCGTCAGGCGCTCCCACACGACGCCCGACGCCAGGCGGATGGCCTTCCGGTTCGTCGCGCGCTGGATCGGCTGAGGAGTCCCGCCCGATGGGACGACGGGGGTGTCCTGGGCGTCCGGCGGAGCGATGTGGGCCTGGCGCCCGCGGGCCGGCCGGTCGGGGTCGTTGAACAGCAGCTCGTCGAGCGAGACGTTGAGCTCGTTGGCGATGGCGTACAGGGTGCTGACCGACGGCTTGGCCCGACCGGTCTCCACCTGGGAGATGAGGCTCGGCGAGACACCAAGGCGGTCGGCGAGCTCGCGCAGGCTCAGGTCGTGGGCACGCCGGGCGGTCCGGAGGTGGTCGCCCATGCCCGGGTATTCGGGCGATGCCCCGTTGCCACGGACCCCGCTGCGCGCCACGCTCACCTCACGATTCGGTCGACGATCGGCGCCATGGTACGCCGCGGGTCGACCAGCGCGCGTGCAATCGGACTGGCGACTGTGAAACAGTATTGAAACCTTCCGGGGGACGGCGGCATAATCCGTCCGTCGTCGACCCTGCCGCGGGCCGGGCCGGTGTCTGCGACCCGGGCGATCCCCGCCGCCGTGCTCGCAGGCCATATCGACCCGTCGTCGGACGCGGAGGCTCACACCCGGCGCAGAATCCGACCATCCACGATCGCTCTGTCCGCAACGCGAGGAAAGCAGGATGTCCCAGAGGATCGCCGCCCCAGGCTCCATGACGGTCGACTGGGAGGACCGTGTCAATCCCGACCGCCTCCGGGCGTACCGCCTGGGCCGCGCCAAGGCCGCCCTCGCGACGTCCGACCTCGGGGCGGTCCTCGTCTTCGACCACAACAACATCCGCTACCTGACGAGCACCCACATCGGCGAGTGGGCGCGCGACAAGATGACCCGCTACGCCCTCCTGACGCGGGGCGGCGAGCCCCACCTCTGGGACTTCGGGTCGGCGGCCAAGCACCACCGCCTGTACTGCCCCTGGCTGAAGCCCGAGAACGTCCGCGGCGGCATGATCGGGCTCCGCGGCGCGGTGGCGCCGGAGGCCGGCCTGCCGGCGGCGGCGGCGCGCGAGATCCGGGACATCCTCGTCGCCGAGGGCGTGGCGGACATGCCCATCGGCGTCGACATCCTCGAACCGCCGATGCACGCGGCACTCACGAGTTGCGGGCTCGTCGTCCGGGACGGTCAGCAGACGATGCTCGACGCGCGGCAACAGAAGTCAGTCGACGAGCAGATGCTCCTCAACACGGCGTGCGCGATGGTCGACGGCGTCTACCAGATGATCAGCGAGGAGCTCAAGCCGGGCGTCCGCGAGAACGAGCTCGTGGCCAAGGCGACGAAGATGCTCTACGACCTCGGCTCGGACGACGTGGAGGCGATCAACGCGGTCTCGGGCGAGCGCTGCAGCCCGCACCCGCACGTCTTCTCGGATCGCCTCATCCGACCCGGTGACCAGGCCTACTTCGACATCATCCAGTCGTTCGTGGGCTACCGGACGTGCTACTACCGGACGTTCGTCGTGGGCCGGGCGACGGACTCCCAGCGGGACGCCTACAAGAAGGCTCGGGAGTGGATCGACGCCTCGATCGAGCTCATGCGGCCCGGGGTCACCACGGACCAGGTGGCGAAGGTGTGGCCGAAGGCGACCGAGTTCGGGTTCGACAGCGAGATGGAGTGCTTCGGGCTCCAGTTCGGGCACGGCGTGGGCCTCGGCCTCCACGAGCGACCCATCATCAGCCGTCTCAACTCGCTCGACCATCCGGTCGAGCTGCTCGAGGGGATGGTCATCGCGCTCGAGACCTACTGCCCGGCGAGCGATGGCATCTCGGCCGCCCGGATCGAGGAGGAGGTCGTCATCACGGCCGACGGGCCGCAGGTGATCACCCACTTCCCGTCCGAAGAGCTGTTCGTGGCCAATGCGTACTGAGCGCGACCGATGACCACGACGCGGGACAGGACGTCGCCCCAGGTCCCCGACGTGCCGCTCGACGCGCGGCTCGCGATGTACCGGACGATGGTCGAGTGCCGGACCTTCGAGGAGCGGGCGCAGCAGCTCTTCTTCGAGGGGCTCGTCCGCGGCACCACCCACCTGGGCAACGGCCAGGAGGCCGTCGCGGCGGGCTTCGCGGGCGCGATGCGGTCCGACGACTACACGTTCTGCACGTATCGGGGCCACAACCACACCCTCGCCCGGGGTGTCCCGATGGCGCCCATCCTCGCCGAGCTGTTCGGCCGCGGGACGGGCCTGATGGGCGGCAAGGGCGGCTCGATGCACCTGACGAGCGTCGCCCATGGCGCGATGGGCTCGTACGCGATCGTCGGCGCCCATCTGCCGATCGCGGTGGGTGCCGCCTGGTCGGCCCAGTACCGGAAGAGCGGGCAGGTGGCGGTCTGCTTCTTCGGCGACGGAACGACGAACATCGGCTCGTTCCACGAGGCGCTCAACCTCGCCGCGGTCTGGAAGGCGCCCGTCGTCTTCGTGTGCGAGAACAACCACTACATGGAGTACACGGCGATCGGCGACGTCACCGCGGTGGCCCGACCCGCCGCCGACCGGGCGTCCGCGTACGGGCTCGAGCCGATCGTCGTCGACGGCAACGACGTCCGGGCGGTGTACGAGGTGGCCCGACGGGCCATCGATCGGGCACGCGACGGGGACGGGCCCTCGCTCGTGGAGGCGATCACCTACCGGCACGGCGGGCACTCGCGGGCCGACCCGGGCAAGTACCGCCCGGACGCCGAGGTCCAGGCGTGGCTCGCCCGCGATCCCATCCCGGCCGAGCGAGCCAGGCTCCTCGCGGACGGAGTCGCCGAGGCGACGCTCGCCGGGATCGACGCGGCCGCCGGAGCTGCCGTCGCGGCTGCGGAGGCCATCGCCCGCGAGGCACCCGAGCCCGACCCGGCCAGCCTCACGACGCAGGTCTGGGCCGACGGAGGCTCGTCATGGCGGAATTGACGTATCGCCAGGCGGTCGCCGCGGCGATCGCCCAGGAGATGGAGCGCGATCCCTCGGTCGTCTTCATCGGCGAGGACGTGGCGGCGGCCGGCGGCGTCTTCAAGACCACCGAGGGGCTGCTCGCCCGGTTCGGCCCGGAACGGGTGCGCGACACGCCGATCAGCGAGCAGGCGATCGTGGGCGCGGTCATGGGCGCCGCGATGACCGGCCTGCGGCCGATCGGCGAGCTCATGTTCTCGGACTTCTTCGCGGTGGCCTGGGACATGATCGCCAACCAGATCGCAAAGACCCGCTACATGACGGACGGCCAGGTCTCCCTGCCGCTCGTCCTGCGGACCGCCAACGGCGGTGGGCTCCGGTTCGGGGCCCAGCACTCCCAGAGCGTCGAGAACTGGGCGATGGCGATCCCGGGTCTCAAGGTCGTCGCGCCGTCCACCCCGGCCGACGTGCTGGGCCTCCTGGCCGCGGCGATCCGCGACCCAGATCCGGTCATCTTCTGCGAGCACAAGGGCCTCTTCGCGACCAAGGGCGAGGTGCCGGACGGGGAGCACGTCGAACCGCTCGGAACGGCCAGGATCGTCCGAGAAGGCACAGACGTGACGGTCATCGCCCTCGCCGCGATGGTGCCTCGCGCCCTCGAGGCCGCCGAGCGACTCCAGGCCGAGGACGGCCTCTCGGCCGAGGTCATCGACCTCCGCTGTCTCGTTCCGCTGGACACGGCGGCGATCCTTGCTTCGGTCAAGAAGACGAGCCGTGTCTTCACGGTTGAGGAGAACCCCCGGCTGTGTGGCTGGGGCGCCGAAGTCGCCTCGATCGTCGCCGACGACGGCTTCTACAGCCTCGACGCGCCCATCGTCCGGATCACGACGCCGCACGTACCGCTCGCGTCCGCCGCCGTGCTCGAGGACCTCGCGATGCCGTCCGTCGAGCGGATCTCGGACACGATCCGGCGGCGACTGGACGAGGCTCGATGACCGCGGTCGCGGTGCTGGGCACGGGGCGCATGGGTGGCGCGATGGCCGGGCGGCTCGCCGCCTGCGGCTTCGACGTCGTCGTGTACAACCGCTCCGCGGAGCGGGCGCGTGAGCTGGCCGCCTCGATCGGCGCACGGCATGCCGCCACGCCGGCCGAGGCGGTGGCAGGGGCGGCCGTCGCGATCACGATGGTCAGCGACGACGCGGCCGTCCGCGCGGTCTATGCCGGGTCGAGCGGCGTCCTCGCCGGCCTCGATGGCCGGACCGTCGCGGTCGACATGAGCACCGTCCTGCCGGCCACCATCCAGGGCCTCGAGCCGGCCGTCCGGGCGACCGGCGCCGGCATCCTCGACGCGCCCGTGTCAGGCAGCGTCGGCCTGGCCGGCTCGGGCGGGCTGACGATCATGGTCGGCGGAACCTCGGCCGACCTGGAGCGCGCGCGGCCCGTCTTCGAGGCCCTCGCGAAGGCGGTCATCCATGTCGGCGCGCTCGGGGCCGGCGCCACGATCAAGCTCGCGGTCAACGCGGTGATCTTCGGTCTCAACGGGGCCATCGCGGAGGCGCTCGTCCTCGCCGAGAAGGCGGGCGTGGACCGGACCGTGGCCTACGACGTGTTCCGCGCCAGCGCCGCCGGGGCGCCCTTCGTCGACTACAAGCGGGCCGCGTTCCTGGAGCCCGACACGACCCCGACCGCGTTCGCCCTCGAGCTGGCCGAGAAGGACCTGCGGCTCATCCTCGAGCTGGCGAGCCGGACAGGCGCGTCCATGCCCCAGGCGGGGGCCAACATCGAGATGGTCCGTGCAGCGAGCGCTGGCGGCGCGGGGCGCGATTTCGCCTCGATCGCCGCATTCCTTCGCGATCGGGCTGCCGCACCGGCGCCGGGCGGGCGCGACTGACGAGCGGAGGTGCAGCCGAACCCACGCGCGAGCCAAGACGACGACGGTGAAGCATCGGCAGCAGAAAGGGATGGATCGATGACCGAACGCATCCTCATCCGTGGCGGCTTCGTATTGAGCCAGGACCCGGAGATCGGCGAGATCCCCGGCGGCGACGTCCTCATCGAGGGCGACAAGATCGTCCAGGTCGGCCGCGGCCTGAGCGCCGACGGCGCCAAGGTGATCGACGCCACGGGCGACATGGTCATCCCGGGCTTCGTCGACAGCCACCGGCACACCTGGGAGACGTCGATCCGGACGTGCGCCCCGGATTACACACTCGGCGCCTACTTCGGGGCGATCCTCGACAAGTTCGCTCCGGCGTATCGGCCCGACGATGTCTACGCGGCCAACCAGTGGGGCGCGCTCGAGTGCATCAATGCGGGCATCACGACGCTCGTCGACTGGTCCCACATCATGAACACGCCGGACCACGCCGACGCCGCCATCAAGGGCCTCAAGGACACGGGCATCCGGTCCGTGTTCGCCTTCGGCTTCCCGAA
>DASVIK010000421.1:0-3726 GCA_036382135.1 Candidatus Limnocylindrales bacterium
GCCGGGATCCCGCACGGGCCGCACCCGGGCACGGCCGAGGCGTCGATCGGCAAGGCGCGGACGGAGGAGTTGGCGGTCATGGTGGACACGTTCCACCCGCTCCGGCTCACGAAGGAGGCGGACGGGCTCGACGACCCGGCCTACCCGTACTCGTGGCTGCCGCCCGACGACGGCGGCCAGGAGGCGTCGGAGCTCGCCGAACGGGGCCCGGAGGCGTTCCCCGACTGAGCGCGACGGGCCGTCGCACGGCCGGCGTCAGCCGAAGGCGTACCGGTCGATGTCGCGCACGGGCGTGTAGCCGATCGTCTGGTACACGTGGTTCGAGGTCGAGTTCGCCAGGTCCGTGAGCAGGAAGCATGCGCGCCGGCCGCGGTCGAGCTCGCCCTGGCTGGCCGCCGCGACCAGGTTGCTCGCGTAGCCCCGACCGCGCAGGGCCGGCGGCGTGTAGACGGGACCGATCCTGATCCCGGTCGGCGTCGGCCCGGAGACGCCGCACATCGAGGTGGGCTCGCCGTCCGCCCAGAGCCACATCGTCCGGTGCTCGCCGGCCGACAGCCACCGGTCGACGATCGCGTCGACGTCTGGGAACTCCTCGCGCAGGGCCTCCCGGCCGAAGGCGACCAGCCACGAGGTCAGGAGGTCCCGATCGGCCGGGCCGGCGGCACGCATCGAGCCGCCCGTCGGGCGCGGCGGGACGACCGTCGTGACGCGCCAGATCCGTTCGTGGATCGAGAGCCGATGGGGGACGCCCGCCGCGTCGGACCAGAGCCGCGCGAACTGGCCCACGTGCTCGGCCGGTCCGACGACCGCCGGCAGGGCCGTCGCTCGCCGGTCGTCCACGATGAGCGCCAGCGCCGCCGGGTCGTCCACCTCCGAGAGGATCATCTGCCAAGGCGCGGTCTGGAACGCGACGAGCACCACTCGTCGGCCGTCGCGGACGGTCGCGAGGTACGGCGGCTCATCCGCCGGATCGGGCGTCCGGGCCCGGAGGTTCGCCGAGATCCCGAGGATCAGGCAGTGGCTCGCCTCCCGCGCCCGGAGGTATGGACCGGCGGCCCGCAGGAACGCTTCGAGCGAAGCGAAGCGATCGAGTCTCATCGGGACAGCATAGGCGGGCCATCGAGCGGTCCCGGAGGCCGCCGGCAGCCGGAGCTCGATCCGCGCGGCCTGAGGCCGCAGATCGAAGGGCGGCCAGAGGGCGCCGAGGCCGGCCCCGGGACGCCGCCTACTTGTTGACCACGAGCGTCGCCGCGAACTCCTTCGCGAGGGCCTGATCGGCTGCCTCGTGGCCCTTGGCGTCGAAGACGTCGACCTCGTAGAAGTACTTGCCCTTGAGGATGATCGTGTAGATCCAGTACCGCTTCTGGCCGGAGGCCGTCGCGTGGATGAGCATCTGGCGGCCGGCCACGCCGCTCATCGTCACGTTCCGGACGGCGTCCACGTGGTAGCCCTTGATCTTGTTGGGGTTCGTGGCGATGAAGCGGACGAGCGTGTTGAGCGCGAACCCCCGGGCGGCGTACCGGTAGAAGGTGGCGTAGGGGGTCGTCGGCGCGTCGACCTCGTCGTATGTCTTCTTGCCCTGGGCCTTGAAGAGATCCCAGTCCACGGGGTAGCCGAACGAGAGGTGGCTGAGCTTGGAGGTGTACGTCGTCCAGACTTCGGCCGGCGGCGTGATCGTGAACGACGTGCCTACGTCGGTGTAGGTGAACTCGACGGTCATCGTCACGTCCACGGGTCCCGTCTTCGTGACCTGTTTCCAGGTGGCGGTCGCCGACATCGCCGCGGGCGACCCATCGTCCCTTGCCCAGAACTCGATCGAGCCGACGGAGCCGGTGATCGAGGGATCCGTCTGCCCGAGGGCCGCCGGAGGCAGGCTCGCGCCGGCCGGCGCGGTCAGGTGGTGGAGCTGCTGCCCGTTCCTGGCCTCGATCCCGGTCTCCTGGACCGCCTTGAGCGTTCGCAGAAAGCTGCTGATGTCGCCCTTGAGGGACGGCGGCTTGATGTACCACGGCCCGCTCCCGGTCCGGTGATACGTCGTCGCGTCCCGATAGATGACCTCGTCCGCCTGACCGCCGGGCGTGTGGACCGTCAGCACCGTGTGATCGGCGAGGCCGGCCACGTCGTAGGTGCCGGTGATCGCATACCGCGCGCTGGCGACATCGAGCTCGCCGGCGATCGTGCTCCGGGCGAAGAATGCAAAGCCCGACAGGTTCTTGAGAAGCGCCGCCCCCACGTCGATGGACGGCGACGGAGAGGGGCTCGGGCTCGGTGACGGGCTCGCCGATGCGCTCGGTGGCGCCGACGACGGGGCCGTGGACGGGTTGGCCGATTCCGGATTCGTCGATCCGCACGCCACGACGACGAGCGCGATCGCCGCGATGAACCCGGCGCGCCACGGTGTGGGCGCCTGGCGAAGGCCTCGGTCCATGGTTCCCACCCCCTCCCACGACACCATGCCGACTCCGCGCCCCGAGCGCCGTCCCGGGCATCGTACGCCGCGCACGGCCGCCGAACGCAGGTCTCGGCGAACGCGGCTCATTCGTCCGCCAGGCGCAGCCCCGTTCCGTGCTCCGAGGACCTTCCCGTCGACTGGGCGAGCACGACCGCGCCGATGATGAGCGCCCCGCCGACGAGCTGGACCGGGGTGAGGCGCTCGCCGAAGAGGATCGCCGCCATGGTGATCGTGTAGGCCGGCTCGATCGTGCTGATGAGGGCCGCCTGGGCCGCTCCGATCCGCCGTGCCCCGCCATAGAACGTCTGGATGGCGATGAACGTGGAGACGAGGCCGATGCCGACGAGGCCGGGCCAGGCGCCGGACGGGATGGCCGCCGGGGCGATCGGGTGGGCGGTGACGACCGCCAGGCCGAGGAAGATCACCCCGGTCGAGGTCATCATGAGCGCGCTCGCGACCGCGGCCCCCGCGCCCCCGTGCGCGTCGTCACCGGCCCGGTCCCGACGTTCCCCGCCGAGGCGCGCGGAGAGGACGATCCAGCCCGAGTAGATGATCGGCGACGCCACGGCCAGGGCGATCCCGCTCAGCGGCGGGAGGTGACCCGCGTCGACGCCGCCCACGGCGAGCACGGCCCCGATCGTCGCGATCCCGAGCGCGATCCACGGACCGCGGCCCGCGAGCGGCCGGCCGAACCGCAGCGTCAGCACAGCCACGAGCACCGGGTAGATGTAGACGATGAGCGACGCGAGAGATGCCGGGACCGTCTCGAGCGCGGCAAAGTAGGTCGAGGAGTTCAGGGTGTAGACCGCGCCCAGGCCGAGTGCGGCGAGCGCCTGGCGGCGGGGCGTCGCGCGCAGGGCCGCCCGCCGGGCGGGGGAGGCGAGGAGCCAGCCCCAGGCCAGGGCGGCGCCGATCCCGAACCGCCAGACGAGCAGGGTGAGCCAGTCCAGTCCGACCCCGTACACGGGCTTGGCGAACAGTGCCCCGGACCCGAACGCGATCGCCGACACCACGACGAGCAGGACGCCCGCCAGGCGCCGTCGATCCATGGTCGGGAGCCTAGCAGCGAGCCCGGCGTTCCGGCGGGCCGGCGGCGCGTGGCCACGTCCGCGACGGCGCACGCGTCATCGCGTGCGCCGTCCTACACTGGGCGACGTGCACGAGACGACCCCGACGCAAGCCGTCGCGGACCGGATGCCGACCCTTCTGGACGAGCCCATCAAGGTCCTCCAGGTCCGCGATCCGGTCAGCGTCCGGCCCGGCACGAGCCTGGC
>DASVIK010000422.1:0-12681 GCA_036382135.1 Candidatus Limnocylindrales bacterium
GCCGAGCAGCCGCCGGGCCCTCCGTCGTGGCGGGATGATCGCCGCGGCACTCGACGTGCCGATGACGGCCGTCGTCGTCGTCACCCCGGAGATCGAGCGGCTCTCGTTCGATCGGAGCCGCGACCTCCAGGAGAACCTCGACTACGCGGACGACCTGGGTGCCGAAGTGGTCCGGCACGAGGCGCCCGATCTCGTGACCGGGCTTGTCGCGGTCGCCCGCGCCCGTCGGGTGACCCACGTCGTGCTCCCTCACGAAGAACGGCACGGACGCCTGCGCAGGTTCGCCCGCTCCCCCGCCGAGGAGCTCGTCGAGCAGCTGCCGGAGATCGAGGTCCACTTGACCGGGTCCGGGCGCTCGGAGGCGGATCCGGCGGCCCGGCACGACCCATGAGCGTCCAGCCTCCGCCGCGGGGCCGCCTGCGGGTCTACCTGGGCATGGCACCGGGCGTGGGCAAGACATACGCGATGCTCGAGGAGGCGCATCGACTGCGCGCACGAGGCGTGGCGGTCGTCGCGGGCTTCGTCGAGACGTATGGCCGGCCCGGCACGGAAACCCTGCTCGGCGGACTCGAGGTCATCCCGCGACGTCGGGTCGCCTACCGGCGCGTGACCGTGGAGGAGATGGACACCCATGCGATCCTCCGCCGCGCTCCGGCCATCGTTCTCGTCGACGAGCTGGCTCACACGAACGCACCCGGGTCCACGCGCGAAAAGCGCTGGGAGGACATCGAGGCGATCCGCGACGCGGGCATCGACGTGATCTCCACCTGCAACGTCCAGCACCTGGACTCGGTGGCCGACGCGGTCGAGAGGATGGTGGGCGTGGCCGTCCACGAGCGCGTGCCGGACGAGGTGCTGCGCGGCGCAGACGAGATCGAGCTGGTCGACCTGAGTCCGGCCCGCCTTCGACGGCGGATGAGCCGGGGCGAGGTCTACCCGCCCGAACGGACCGCGCTCGCGCTCGAGAAGTTCTTCACCGAGCCCAACCTGGTGGCCCTGCGCGACCTGGCGCTGCACTTCGTGACTGGGCAGGTCGACGCCGATCTCCAGGACCGGCTGTCAGGCGCCGTCGTGGTCGGCGCACCGACCACGGACGCGCGGGTGATGGTGGTGGTCGACGGGGCGGAAACGTCACGGCGTGTCTTCCGCCGGGCGACGATGCTCGCGGATCGGCTCCGCGCACCGCTCCTGGTCCTCGCCGTCGCTGCGCCGTCTCCGGCCAGCGACCGGGCCACCGAGACGGTCGACGAGATCGTCGCGGACGCTACCGACGCCGGCACGGAGGTCCTCCGGGCGGCGGCAGGCGATCCCGCCGCCGAGATCGCCCGGGTCGCGCGCGAGCGCCTGGTCACCCACGTCGTCCTCGCCCAGCCGCGTCGCGGCCGGCTCGCCCGCCTCTCCGGCGACTCGCTCCTGGACCGTCTCGTGAGGCTGGCCCCCGACCTCGAAGTCAGCCTCGTCGGCCCCGGGCCGCCGGCGGACGCTCGCCGGGCGACGTTCTGACGGGTTCTTCTTCGGCCATCCGGTAGCCGACGCCCGGCTCGGTCGCGATCAGCTCCTCGATCGAGCCGCCCGGGGCCGCCGCCGCGAGCTTGCGGCGCAGGCGGTTCACGTACACATGGACGTAGTGGCTCTCCTCGGCGTAGGCCAGCCCCCACACCGCGCGGAGCAGCCGGCCCTTCGTGACAACGCGGCCGGGGTAGGCGAGCAGGACCTTGAGGAGCTCGAACTCGCGCGGCGTCAGGCGCACGGGTGTGCCGGACACGGTGACCGTGTGATGGAGGACGTCGAGCTCGATCGGCCCCAGCGTCAGCCGGCCGGCGGCGTCCGCCTCGGGCCCGGCCGCTCGACGGAGCACGGCGCGGATCCGGGCGTTGAGCTCGTCGGTCCCGAACGGCTTGGTCAGGTAGTCGTCAGCCCCGGCCTCCAGGGCGGCGATCTTGTCGCGCTCCGCGCCGCGGGCGGAGAGGATGACGATGGGCGTCGTCGCCTCCCGCCGGACGCGCCGCACCACCTCGACCCCGTCCGCGTCCGGCAGGCCCAGGTCCAGGAGGATCAGGTCGGCTCGGTGGGCGTCCCAGGCGCGCATCGCGTCCGCGGCCGTCCCGGCCTCGTCGACCCGGTAGCCGCTCCGGACGAGGTACGCCTCGAGGAGCCGGCGGGCCGACTCGTCGTCCTCGACGAGCAGGAGGCGGGGTCCGCCGCGGGTCATCCCGGCACCTTCCCGGCGACGAGCTCGTCGCTCGGTTCGGGGGGCAGATGGATCGCCGGCAGCCGGATGCGGAAGGCGAGGCCACCGAGGTCGCTCCGCTCGGCCGTCACGTCCCCGTGCATGGCCCGGGTGAGCCCCTGCGCGACCGTCAGGCCGATGCCCATCCCCGGCCGCGAGCCCTGGCCGGGGCGGCGCACCCGGTAGAACTTGTCGAACAAGTGCCCGATGTCGGCCTCGGGCACCCCGGGGCCGTCGTCCTCGACCAGCACCTCGACGGCCGGCGCGGCGCCCCCAGCGAGCTCCCGCGCCCCGATCCGGATGCGCGAGCCGCCGTACCGGACGGCATTCTCGAGGAGGTTGGTGAGGACCTCGTCGAAGTACGTGTCGTCCACCACCAGCGGGGGCAGGTCGGCCGGGAGGTCGAGCTCCACCGGCGACGTGGTGTGGATGCGATGGACCACCCGATGGGTGAGGTCGTCGAGGTCGTGGGGCTCGAGCTCAGGGTGGAGTGCCCCGCCCTCGATCCGGCTCAGGTCCAGCAGGTTCCGGACGAGCCGGTTCATGCGCTCGGCTTCCGTGTCGATCGAGCGCAGGGCACTCATCCTCTCCTCGGAGCTCCACGCGACGCCCTCGTCGAGCATGCTGCCGGCGGCCGCCCGGATCGTGGCCAGCGGCGTGCGCAGGTCGTGCGACACCGAGTCGAGCAGGGCGCTCATGAGCGTCTCGCTCCGGCGGGAGATCTCGGCCTCCAGCCCTTCGGCCACGAGGCGTTCGCGCCGGACCGCCTGGCCGAGCTGGTCCGCGGCGGCGGACAGGATGCGGGTCTCGGCCCGGTCCGGCTCGGATCGCCCGGCCGTCCGGAGTGCCCACAGCGAGCCGAGCACCTCGCCCGGGACGGTGACCCGGATCCGGTGGACGGTCGAGCCATCGCGCGATCGGCGGCCCGTGGAGTGGACCGCGACGTGGGTCCGCGCCCAGTGCGCCGGCTCCTCGTCGGGCGTCCTCTGGAGCACGACGTGCCAGGTCGGGACCGGCAACGGCGTCGCGGCCCCGGTGTCGGCCACGATCCGTTCCTCGGCCGGAGTGGGACCGAGGCCCAGCCACAGGCGATCCATCGTGCCGGCCGCGGCCAGCTCCCCGAGGACCGCCGCCGCCGAGGTCGGCAGGTCGTCGGTCGTCGCGAGCGATCGGCTGACGGCGAACAGGGCCTGGGCCTCGCGCGCGCGTTCGGCTGCCTCCTCGGCTCGCTCGGCCTGCAGTGCCGCGAGCCGCCCGATGGCGATCGCGACGGCCAGGAAGACGAGGAGGTTCAGCCACTCGCTGGCGTCCGCGATGGTCAGCGTGTAGAACGGCTCGACGAAGAGGAAGTCGTACAGGAAGAACGAGGCGACCGCGCACGCGATCGCGGGCAGCGTCCCGCCGAACATTCCGGCGGTGAGGACCGCAAGCAGGTACACCGAGGCGGCGTTGGGGACCTCGACGACCCGCTCGAGCAGGGCGACGACGGCCGTCGCAGCGCCGAGCGAGAGCAGCGTGAGGATGACCTTGCGCCGCGCCCCGCTCGCGTACCGTCGACTCAGGCGATCCATCACGTTGATGGTAGCCATCCCGGGGCCGAGGACCGCGGCAAGCGGCGCGACGCGCCGCCTCGATCGCCTGCCATCGCCCGAAATGTTGAGACCCTGTTGAGGCCCGGCGGACGACGAGGGGCCAGATCGCCACATCCCGACGGGATACTGGATCGATGAGCCCTTCACCGCGTCCCCGCACGCCCGCATCGGGCCGGCCGCGCGAGGGAGCGAGGCTTCGAGCGCGGACCAGCCGGCCGTGACGGACCGCAACGGCGTGGACGGGCGCGATCCGGCCGGCTCGCGGGCCGACCGGGCGGATCATCTCCGTGGGCGACGACCCGGCGACCGGCGAATCCGGGTCGCCCGCAATACCTCGCCGTACTTCCGGTACGGGGCACCCGGGGTGATGACCGCAAAGGCCGCCGCGATCGCGCCGACGCAGCGCGCCGACCGGGCCGCGACCGTCGCGCGTCGCTGGCTCTTCGGGCGGCCGATCGCGACCGACCAAGAGCACGGCGAGCGACTCTCGAAGCTCAAGGCGCTCGCGGTCTTCTCGAGCGACATGCTCTCGTCGGTCGCCTACGCCACCGAGGCGGCGATGTTCACGCTCCTCGGCGCGGGCACCGCCACCTTCGGCCTGACGGTGCCGATCTCGGCCCTCATCTGCCTCATCCTGTGGACGATCGTCATCTCGTACCGGCAGACGATCCGGGCGTACCCGAACGGCGGCGGCAGCTACATCGTCGCCAAGGCCAACCTCGGCACCCTGGCCGGATTGATCGCCGCGGCCGCCCTGCTCACCGACTACGTGCTCACCGTCTCCGTCAGCGTCGCGGCGGGCATCGTGGCCATCATCTCCGCGTTCCCCGAGCTCGCCGACCTGCGGCTCGTGTTGTGCGCGTCGGCCATCGGCCTCGTGGCGGTCGTCAACCTGCGAGGCGTCCGGGAGAGCGGGACGGTCTTCGCCATCCCCACCTACATCTTCGTCGTGGCGACCCTCGCGCTCATCGGCGTCGGGGTCATGCGGACCCTGCTGGGCGTCGCGCCCCACGTGACCGATGTCGCCCTGGCTCGCGTCCCGCTCGAATCGCTCAGCGTCCTCCTCGTCATGCGCGCCTTCGCCGACGGCTGCAGCGCGATCACCGGAGTCGAGGCGGTATCGAACGGCGTCCCGGCGTTCAGGCCGCCGGAGTCGCTCAATGCGCGCACGACGATGACGATCATGGGCGCGCTCGTCGCGACGATGTTCCTGGGGATCTCGTTCCTCGCCGGCGTGACCGGCGCGGCCCCCGCCCTGTCCGGCGAGTCGGTCGTCTCACAGATCGCGCGCGCGACATTCGGCGGCGGTCCGCTCTACTACATCCTCCAGTTCTCGACGACCGGCATCCTCATCCTTGCGGCGAACACGAGCTTCGCGGACTTCCCGCGCCTCTCGTCGATCCTCGCCCGCGACGGGTTCATGCCCAGCCGCTTCGCCTTCCGCGGCGAGCGCCTCGCCTTCAGCACGGGGATCGTCGCGCTTGCCGTCCTCGCCATCGTCGTCCTCCTCGCCTTCGGCGGTCGGGTCGAGGCGCTCATCCCGCTCTACGCGATCGGGGTGTTCACGTCGATCACCCTCTCCCAGGTCGGGATGGTCCGCCACTGGCGCAAGGAACGCGGACCCGGCTGGCGCCGGAGCACCCTCATCAACGGGTTCGGGGCGGTGGCGACGGCGCTCGTGACGGTGATCTTCGCCATCGCCAAGTTCGCCCTCGGCGCATGGCTGATCATCCTCATCGTCCCGATCCTCGTCGTGGCGATGCTGTTCGTCCACCGCCAGTACGAACGCCGGCGCGTGGAGACGCATGTCCGGCCGGAGCTGACCTTCGGCCGGCCCCATCGCCACCAGCGCGTCGTCGTGCCGGTGCCCGATGTCACCCGCGACGTCATCCAGGCGATCAGGTTCGGCCTGACGATGTCCGATCACGTCACGGCGGTCCACGTGACCGACGACATGGATCGAGGCGAGGAGCTCCGAGCCCGGTTCGCGCGCCAGTTGCCGGGCATCCCGCTCACGATCATCGAGTCGCCCTACCGAGCGCTCGTCCGCCCGCTCATCCGGTTCCTCGAATACACGGCCGAGCAGGTGCCGGACGAGGTCGTCATCGTCCTGCTCCCGGAGTACGTGCCGCGCCACTGGTGGGAACGCTTCCTGTACAACGAGAACACCCGGCGGATCCGGAGCGGGCTCCTGGGCCGCCCGAACCTCCTCGTCGCGGAGGTCCCGTTCCGGCGCGAGCTCTGATCGCGGCTTGCCGGCCGGCTCCATTCCGGCCCCTGGGCGGCACCGACCGGCAACCTTCCGGCGTCCGGCCCCTTCGTACCCTTGTATCGTGACCTCGATGACGGCGCGCGACCTCGATCCGGCGGCGGCGGCGGAGCAGCTCGAGCGACTCCGATTCCTCCACCATGTCGCCCGCCTGGCGACGACCGCCCGAACCTGGGACGAGCTGCTGGACGCCGTCGTGGACGGGACCCGGGACGCGCTCCGGGCGAGCGTCTCGTCGCTCTACCTCCTCGACCGCGACGAGGAGGGCCTGACCCTGGCGGCCACCAACGGGCTCGATCGCTACCAGATCGGGCGGGCCCACGTCCCCATCGGCGAGGGAGTCACGGGACGGGTGGCCGCGACGCGCACGCCCATGGTGATCCCGGACGTCCGGGCGGACTCGCGCTTCCTGTGGGTCCGCGGGATCGACCAGCGCCGGTTCGTCGCGTCGATGCTGTCGGTGCCGCTCACCCTCGGCGAGCAGGTCGTCGGCGTCCTCAACGTCCAGACCGAGCAGCCGCGCGACTTCGTCGAGGACGACGTGACGTACCTCTCCGACATCGCCGAGCTGCTCGCCGGGATCGTGGAGAAGGTTCGCCTCCAGCAGGAGTCGGCCCGCCAGGTCGACGAGCTCAAGGCGCTCGACCAGGCCCGGGTGGAGCTCATCGCGCTCGTGACCCACGAGCTGCGGACGCCACTGGCGGTGGTCCGCGCCTATGCCGACCTCCTGGCCGAGGACCCGCCGCTCGCCGGCCGGGAGTCGCGCGACCCGACCCGCCGCACCGTGCGCGAGGACTGGCATCGCGGCGCGCTCGACCAGGTCGAGCGGCTCGACCGACTCGTGGACTCGATCCTCGCCTCGGTCCGGCCGAGCGACCCGGCCCAGCTCGAAGTCGTGCCCGTGGACGCCTTCGACGTGGTCCGGGAGACGATCGAGTCGGTGAGCCCGCTCCTCCGCCGCCACCGGGTGGACCTGCGCGCCGACGTCCGACGCTATGTGCTCGCGGATCCGCCCCGCCTCCGGCAGATCATCGAGCACCTCATCGAGAACGCGGTCAAGTACGCGCCGCCCGACAGCACGATCACGATCGACTGCATCCTCGCCGAGGGTGTCGCACTCCTGCGCGTGTCCGACGAGGGACCGGGCATCCCGGTCGAGTGGCGGGACCGGATCTTCGAGCCGTACGCCCGGCGTGACACCCACACCGCCCGCGGGTCGGGCATCGGGCTCTACGCCGCGCGGCGGATCGTCGAATCGATGGGCGGGCGCCTGTGGTGCGAGCCGGCCGAGCCGGCCGGGGCCCGGTTCGTCGTCGCCCTGCCGGCCGCGGCGGCGGTCTGAGGCCGTGATGAATCCGAGCCGGACCCTGCGCATCCTCGTCGTGGACGACGACCCGGCGATGGTCGGCGCCATCACCGCGCTCGTCAGCACCGAGGGCCACCAGGTCATCACCGCCTACGACGGCCTCACCGCCGTCCGGCGCTTCCGCGAGGAGGGCCCGGACCTCGTCCTGCTCGACCTCGCGATGCCGGGCCCGGACGGGTTCACGGTGGCCGGCCAGATCCGCGCCGCCGGGACCGCGCCGATCATCGTCGTGAGCGGCGAGAGCGGCGAGCCGGCCAAGGTGCGGGCGCTCGGCATCGGCGCGGACGACTACCTGACGAAGCCCTTCGGCAAGGCCGAGCTGCTGGCCCGGATCGCCGCCGTGATGCGCCGCGCGGAGGGGACGGGCCGGGGCCTCGAACCGGCCGGCGGGCGCCTGACGATCGGCGACCTCACGGTCGATCCCAACCGGCACGAGGCGCGGGTGAGCGGCACGACCCTCGACCTGACCCCCACCGAGTTCCGGCTCCTGGAGACGCTCATGCGGGCCGACGGAGCGGTCGTCCCCCATCTGCGCCTCGCCCGCGCCGGCTGGCCGGCCGACGCCGACCCCGATCTGCTGTGGCTCAAGCCGCATCTCGCCCGGCTGCGCGCCAAGCTCGACGCGCTCGCCGGGCCATCGATCACCGCCGTGCGCGGCGTGGGCTACCGCCTCAAGCCGTAGCGCGGGCGCGAGGGCAGGCCCGGAACCCGCCCATATACTCTGCGACGAACGACCCTGGGGGACCATGTGGCCCGACTGCGCGATCGCCTCCCCGCGAGGATCCGGAGCCCGCTCGTACGCCTGCGGAACCGCCTGTCAGGGCGACCTGCATCCGTCCGGGTCGGCCGATCCCGCCCGACGATGGGTCCGCGACCCCTGTCCGACGACGAGCAGGCCACGGTCGACGCCTTCCACCACGTGTTCTACGAGCGGATGGAAGACGGACGGCGAAGCACGCTCGACCTCATCTGGCTCGGCTACCGGGTCGTCAAATGTCCGTTCGACCTTTGGGCGTACCAGGAGATCGTCGTCGAGACTCGCCCCACGCTCATCGTCGAATGCGGTACCAAGTTCGGCGGTACGAGCCTGTTCCTCGCTTCGATGTTCGACCTGCTGGGCGGACGCGGGCGAGTCCTCACCATCGACATCGAACCCCAACCGAACCTCCCCGTCCACCCGCGGATCGAATACGTCGTCGGATCCACGGTCGACCCGGAGGTCATCGCCCGGGTGCACCGAGCCGCGGCCGGCCAGCGCACGATGGTCATCCTCGACTCGGGCCACTACGAGCCCCACGTCAGCGCCGAGCTCCGCGCCTACCACGACATCGTGACCCCGGGCTGCTACCTCATCGTCGAGGACACGAACGTGAACGGCCACCCGGTCCTGCCGGACTTCGGGCCCGGTCCGATGGAGGCGGTGGACGGGTTCCTCGCGACGACGAGCAGGTTCGTCGTCGATCGGGACCGGGAGCGCTTCATGATCAGCCTGAACCCACGGGGCTATCTGCGTCGCGTGCGTGACTAGTGCAGCGATGAGGCGGCAGGAGGGCCAGTCATGAGATTCCACCCGAACCTGTACGATGCCCTCTCGAACCGAAGGACGTGGCGCGCCCGGTCGGCTGGATGGACCGAGCGCCACGGTCGGCCCGGCGGGGAAAGGGAGCCCACCCATGCACCGTAAGAGCTCGGCCGCTCGCATCGCGGCCCTCATCGGTGGACTCGTCCTCCTGGGATCGAGCGTCCTGGTCCGCCCGGCGGCGATGGCCGCGGCCTCGCCGACGAGACCGTTCGCCGGCTCGTTCGCGCACAGCCAGGTGACCCGTGGGACCGCGACATCGCGCGGCCGGGTCCTCGCGCGCGACCTCGCCAGGACCGCGAAGCCGCGTCCCGGGATCCACTCCCTGCCGGCCATCCACCCCGTCCTGAAGGCATCCAGGCCGGGTGCCACTGGTCCCAAGGTCGCTGCGCCCATCCTGCCCGTCCAGTCGACGGCGACGGCCGGCGCAGCCCCACGGGTCACCGGCTTCGCGGGTGTGACCGCGACGACGCCGGGCGAAGCTGCGCTCGAGCCGCCCGACCCGTATCTCGCCGTCGGGCCCGACTCGGTCGTGCAGGTCGTCAACCTGCTCGCCCGGATCACGGACCGTAACGGTGCGGCGGTGACCGACCTCCCCCTCCCCGATTTCTTCTTCGTCCCGGCCGGCGGGGCGGACACGGATCCGCGGGTGGTCTATGACCCCATCCACAGCCGATGGGTCATGACCGAGGCGAGCTGGGACTGCACGCCCGGCGGTGGCGCTCTCTTCGGGCACGGCGCCCTGGACGTCGCGATCTCCGATACGGCGGACCCGACCGGCTTCTGGTCCGTCTTCTTCCTGCCGTTCATCGATCAGTTCCCCGATTTCCCGGGCCTCGGCACCTCATCGGACAAGGCCGCGATCAGCGCCAACATCTTTGAGATGAAGCCGCGGTCGGCTCCCGGTGCCCTCGACTGCATCGACACGACGCTGGATGGCGCGGATCTCGTCGCGTTCGACTGGTCCGACATGGCCGACGGTGGGAACCTCACGTACAGCTCGGTCGAGCCGATCACCAACCCCGCCCTCGACCACGCCTTCACGCTCCGGCCAGCCATCCAGGCCCCCGCGACGTCGCCCACCATCTACTGGGTCGGGTATGTGGACAATCTCGCAGGGGGCTGGAACGAGGCCTGGGGCGCCGTCACCGGTTCGGTTCTTGCTGGCACGATCAGCTTCAAGACGCCTTCCCTGCTCGACACGGTCGTCTCGCCACCCATCCAGCCCGTCCCGCAGCCGCATCAGCCCACCACCCCGCTCACGATCACCGAGGCGGTCGATGAGCGGATCACGGACGCGGTCTGGCAGGCCAACAAGATGACCTACGTGGCGACCTACCCCTGCACGCCGACCGGCGATTCGGCGACTCGCGACTGCGTGCGCGTCACCCAACTGACGACCCCGCCAATCGCGGTCTCACCGAACCCACAGACAGCTCCGACGCTCCTCCAGGACTTCCTCGTCGCCCAGACCGGAAAGGACCTCTACATGGGCGGCATCGGCGTCAGCGGCAACGGCGCCCTCCACGCGGTGTGGACCCGGTCGTCGGCCACGGCCGGGGACTTCCCGTCGACGTTCAGCGCCTACCAACTCCCGTCGGACCCCGCCAACGCCTTGAGCGCCCCGCTGGAGCTGGCGCATGGCACGGCGACCTACCCCGGGACGCACTGGGGTGACTACGTCGGGGTGCCCCAGGACCCGCAGGATCCGAACGCCGTCTGGCAGGCGGACGAGTACTCCACGACTCCCACCGGTGGGAACTGGAACACGAAGGTGAACCAGATGGTCACCGGTTCCGGGTCGACCTACGTTCCCATCGCCCCCGTCCGGGTGCTCAACACCATCGCCGGCGTGGGGCTGACCGGCAAGTTCCTGTCCGGCGCGGCACGGACGTTCCAGGTCGCCGGGGCGTTCGGGATCCCGCCCAACGCGAAGGCGATCACCGGAAACCTGGCAGTGACCCGACAGAACGGCGCCGGATTCGCCTCGATCACGGTCAATCCCACGAACACGCCGGCGACCTCGACGATCAACTTCCCGCTCGGCGACGTGCGAGCCAACAACCTGACCACGCCGCTGAGTGCCACGGGCACCCTGTCCGCGATCTACAAGTCGACGGCCGGCAAGACGACGGACCTGGTCCTGGACGTCACCGGGTACTTCCTCGATGACAACTCCGGTGCGACGTTCACGCCGATCACGCCGGTCCGGCTCCTGAACACCAGCGACCCGCTCAGCCCCACGGGCAAGTTCCAGGCCGGCGTGCCGCAGACGCTCCAGGTGACCGGCGTTTCCGGGATCCCGGCGAATGCCACCGCCATCAGCGGGAACCTGGCCGTCCTCGGGCAGAGCGCCGCCGGCTTCGTCTCGGTAACCCCCGACCCCACCAGCGTCCCATCCACGTCGACGATCAACTTCCCCCTCAACGATGTCCGTGCGAACGGGCTCACCGTGCAACTGAGCACGACCGGGTTGCTGACGGGCTCGCTGTCGGCCGTCTACATCGCGACCCCCGGCGCCACGACCGATCTGGTCCTGGATGTCAACGGGTATTACGTCCACGACCTTCTCGGACTCCATTTCTTCCCGCTCAATCCCGGTCGACGGATCAACACGAGCATCGGCTCGCCGATCCCGATCTTCCATTCCGTCGTTCCGCAGACCGTGGCGATCGATGGCCATGAAGGCGTTCCCGTGGGTGCGTCGGCGATCACCGGCAACCTGGCCGTCTTCCAGCAGACCGGGGCCGGGTTCGTGTCCATCACGCCGGATCCCACCACGACGCCCGCTACGTCGACCATCAACTTCCCCCTGGGCGACGTTCGGGCGAACGGCGTCACGGTCCCGACGAACGGGAGCGGCTCGATGTCCTTCGTCTACAGGGCCGGAACCGGCAAGACGACCCAGCTCGTCCTGGACGTCACCGGCTACTTCAAGTGATCGGCGGCCGGGCCGCGGTCCGGCTTCGCCCTACGTCGTAATGATGAGGAAGGACTGTGCGTCTCGCCGGTGATCGCGCGATCGCCGGGAACGAACAGGTGATTTCGGGTGGGCTCCGGTGGGTTCAGGATCGCGAACGATCACGATCCTCATGTGAGCCGGGCCATCATCACCTCCGTTCGCGACCGCCGGACCCGTCCGACTTCGACTGGCCTCTCGCTCCGGCGAACCGCCCTGCTGGACGCGACCGCCATCGAGGCGGCGCCGGTCGGCGTGTTCCAGACCGATGCCGATGGCGCCGGCGTGTACGTCAACGACCGCTGGTGCGAGTACGCGGCCATGACGCGCCAGGAGGCCATGGGCGAGGGATGGCTGCGAGCGGTCCACCCCGACGACCTCGAGCGCGTCAGGGACGAGTGGGCCGCTTCGGTGGCCGACGGGCGCGACTTCGAGCTCGAGTTCCGGTTCACCCAGCCCGACGGACAGACGTTGTGGGTGACGGGCACCGCGACCGCGGTCAACGATGCGCGCGGCGCGGTCAGCGGCTATATCGGAACGGTCACGAACATCACGGCGGCCGTCGCCGCTCGCATGGCGCTGAGCGACGAGCGCCGGTTCGTCGACACGGTCCTCGATATCGCCGGGTCGCTCGTCTGCGTCTTCGACGCGGAGGGCCGGTTCCTGCGGTTCAACCGTGCCTGCGA
>DASVIK010000423.1:0-3870 GCA_036382135.1 Candidatus Limnocylindrales bacterium
CGACGCCCCGTCTCGAGGTCCGAGGCATCGGCGCCGGCACGAAGCTCAATGACGTCTCGTTCGCCCTCCACGCCGGCGAGGTCCTGGGGCTCGTCGCCCTCGAAGGGCAAGGTCAGGACGAGCTGTTCGGCGTCCTCGCAGGGTCCATCCGGCCCGACGCGGGCGAGGTGCTCGTGGAGGGTCGACCGGTCCGCTTCGGCCACCCCGCGGACGCGATCCGGGAGGGGCTCGTGTTCGTCCCCGCAAACCGTGCGGAGGCCCTGCTCGGGCAGCGCTCGGTCCGCGAGAACATCGCGCTGCCGATGTCGGCTCGGCTTGGCCGCTGGGGGCTCATCTCGATGGGCCGGGAGAAACGGACCGTCAAGAACGCCATCGAACGGCTCCAGATCGATACCCGTGCCCAGTCGGAGGTCCGTCGCCTGTCGGGCGGCAACCAGCAGAAGGTGACGATCGCGCGCTGGATCGCGAGCGGGGTCCAGACGATCCTCTGCTTCGACCCCACCCGGGGGATCGACATCCGGACCAAGCGTGAGATCTACCAACTGGTCCGCGAGCTCGCCGCCGCCGGTGCGGCGGTGCTCCTGTACACCTCGGAGCTCGGCGAGATCCAGGCCGTGTGCGACCGGGTCGTCGTGATCTTCGGCGGCCGTGTCGTCGAGGAGCGCCTCGCCGCCGGGGCCGACGAGCAGGCGCTCACGCGGGCCGCATACGCGCTGCCGCCGGGGACGCAGGCGCCCGAGGAGGTGGCGGCCGAGGAGCTGGCGGCCGACGGGGCCGCGGCCACCGGACCGACCATGGTCGAGACGCCGTCGTGACCGCCGTCGTGCCGACGAGCGGAGGACTGGGTCGCGCCGGGAGCGCCGGGCTCGAGGCCCTGCGCGGGCTCCGCCGGGACACCTGGACCCTGGCCCTGTGGGGCCTGTTCATCGGCCTGCTCGCCGTCGCCAAGCTCATCGCACCCGGCTATGGCGCCACCGAGCTGACGTCGCTCGCCATCGGCGCGCTGCCGATCGCCTTCGCCGCTGTCGCCCAGGCGGTCGTGGTGATCTCGGGCGGCATCGATCTGTCGGTCGGCGCGATGATGGCCCTGACGAGCGTCGCCGCGGCGACACAGATGAAGGGCGCCAGCCCCGAAGCGGCCGTCGCCGTGGCGATCGGTGTCCTGGTCCTCGGCATGGCCCTCGGGGCCGTGAACGGCCTCCTGATCGTCTTCTCCCGAGTGCCGGACATCGTCGTCACACTCGCGATGTCGTACGTCTGGGCCGGCGCCGCTTTGCTCGTCCTCGAAACGCCGGGTGGCGCCGCCGCGAACTGGCTCAAGGACATGGTTTCCGGGTCACTGGTCATCGACTTCCTGCCGAAGGCCCTCGTGGTCCTCGCGGTCTGCGTCGGCCTCGTCTGGCTGCCGCTGCGCCGGTCGCGTCTCGGCCTGTCGATCTATGCCATCGGCAGCAGCCCCCTGGCCGCCTTCCGCGGCGGCGTCGATGTCCGACGGACGAAAGTCGTCGCCTACGCCCTGACCGGCCTGTTCTCGGCCGCCGGCGGCTTGTCCCTCACAGCGAGTACCGGGATCGGCAGCCCGATCCCCGGGCCGTACACCCTCCTCGCCGTCGCGGCGATCGTGCTCGGCGGCGTATCGCTGGCCGGAGGCCGTGGCGGCATGATCGGCCCGATCGTCGCCGTCTTCGTCCTGTCCCTCGTCCGGACCGACCTCACGTTCCTGGGCGTCGATCCGAACCTGTCAACCGTCGTCCAGGGCGTGATCATGGTCGTGGTGGTGATGATCGGCGCGTTCGTCACCCTGCGCAGGAGACGGGCATGACGAGCGCCCCGCAGACCATGGCCGACCACAGCGGTCGGAATGCGGTCGGCGCCATCCGGCGGATGTTCCGAGACCGGCCGATCGTCCCTCTCCTCATCCTGCTCGCCGCGCTCATCGGCGCGCTCCAGGTCGCCCAACCCGGCATGCTCAGCGGGGCGTGGGCCTCGTCGACCCTTCGGTTCGCCGTCCCGCTCGCCATCCTCGCCGCGTGCCAGACGATGACGATGCTCACCGGCGGCATCGACCTCTCGGTCGCGACGGTCGCCTCGATGTCCGCCTATGTCGTCTACACCCAGACGCCGTCCGAGGGTCCCTGGATCGCGATCGCGATCGCGATCGTGGCCGCCCTCATCGTCGGGATCGCCAATGGGATCGGCGTCGGGGTCTTCCGCGTCCACCCGCTGATCATGACCATCGGGATGAGCCTCGTCGTGCTCGGCCTGATCACCGTCTACCAGCGGATCATGTTCGCTCATGGTGCCGCGATCCCGCCGGAGGTGGCCTGGCTCGGAGCCGGCACGACGATCGGCTTCCTGCCCAACAGCCTCTTCCTGTTCGTCCCGCTGGCGGCGGTCCTTCTGCTCATCCTGCGGCGGACCGGTTTCGGGCGGCTCCTCTATGCGGTCGGCGACAACGAGACGGCGGCCCGGCTCTCCGGCGTGCGCGTCTGGCAGGTCCTACTCGTCCTGTATGTCCTGGCCGCGCTCCTCGCCGGGGTCGCCGGGATCGTCTACGCCGGGGTGACGAACACGGCCACGGCCGGCCTGGCAGACGGCTTGCTGCTGCCCTCGGTCGCGGCGGCCGTCATCGGCGGGACGTCGATCTTCGGCGGTCGCGGCGGCTACGAAGGAAGCATCGTCGGGGCCCTCATCCTGACCGTCCTGACCACCCTGCTGACCGTCCTCCAGATGCCCGAGCCGGTCCGCCAGATCCTGTTCGGGGCGATCATCCTGGCGGTCGCCTCCGCCTACACCCGGATCATCGACGAAACGTGAGCGACGACGGCCGACGCGCTTCGGATGCCGCGACACGCGGCCGTCGGTCGGAAATGCCGACAACGGCGGGTCCGGGCTCGACGCTGCACCTGGGCATCGACCTCGGCGTCACGAACCTCAAGTGGGCGACCCTCGAGCAGGCCGACGCCGAGTGGCTCACGGTCGATCGGGGCCAGATCCCGACCGAACCCGAGCAGGGTCCGGACGCCGTCATCGGGCGCCTCGTCGCGATCGGTCGCATGGCGCTCGATCGGTGGCCCGCGATCGCCTCGGTCGGGATCGGCGTCCCCGGGCTCTACGACCCGATCGCCGGGGCGACGCGGTTCCTCGTGAACATGCCCGGCGACTGGGCGGGCCGGCCGATCGTCCATCCGGTCGAAGCCGCCCTCGGGATCCCCGCCTCGCTCATCAACGACGCCCGTGCCTTCGGGCTCGCCGAACTCCGCCTCGGGGCCGGGCGCGGGGCAAGCTCGCTGATCGGCCTGACGCTCGGCACGGGCGTGGGCGGGGTCGTCGCGGTCGACGGCCGGGTGCTCCAGGGCCACGACGGCACCGCCGGCGAGCTGGGTCACCAGACGATCGACCCGGACGGCCCCATGTGCAATTGCGGGAACCACGGCTGCCTCGAGGCATATGCCCGGGCCGACCGGATCGCGGCGGCCTGCGGGACGGCGACGGCCGAGGCCGCGGCGACGGCCGCCCGCGCCGGCGACGCCCGTGCCCTCGCGGGCCTGGCGGAGGTCGGCCGGTATCTCGGGATCGGCATCGCCAACGCCATCACGATCATCGCTCCGGACCGGGTCGTCATCGGCGGCGGCATCGCGGCCGCCGGGGACCTGCTGCTCGACCCGCTCCGCGCCGAGCTCCGGGTCCGGGTCCGCACGACGGACCTCGACCGGGTCCGAGTCGTGACCGCCGAGCTCGGGACGTGGGCGGGGGCGATCGGCGCCGCCGTCCACGGGGCGGAAGCGGCCTCGGCGGGCGCGGTCCACGCCGCGGCCGCGGCGCGACGATGATCGGGGCCGACTACGTCCCGCACTATCGGCGGATCGA
>DASVIK010000424.1:0-19222 GCA_036382135.1 Candidatus Limnocylindrales bacterium
GCGTCGGCGCTCGCCTGGATCCTCCTCGTCACGATCCTGGTCGCCACGGTCCTGCTCCTGCGCGTGTCGAGGAACCGGGTCTACTACGAGAGCGCGCAGTGAGCGCGATCGCGGCGCCCCGGGCCGCCGCAGCCCGGTCGCAACGCCGGCGGTGGACGACCGTGCTGTCCCGCAGCGTCCCCATGGTCGTGCTCGTCGTCCTCGCGGCCGTCTACCTGGCCCCGTTCGCGTGGATGGTCAGCACGGCATTCAAGACGACCGCGCAATCGATCGCCTCGCCGCCCGTGATCATCCCGAGCCCGATCGTGTGGTCCACGTTCCCGGACGCGCTGACGAAGATGAACTTCCCGCTCGCGCTCCGGAACACCCTCATCTATGCCGTACCCGCGGTCATCGGCACGCTGATCTCGTGCAGCCTCGTGGCCTACGGGTTCGCCCTGGTCAAGTGGCGCGGCCGGAATGCCCTGTTCCTGGTCGTCCTGGCGACCATGATGCTGCCGAGCCAGGTGACCCTCATCCCGCTCTACGTGATCTACGCCAAGCTCGGCTGGGTCAACACGTACCTGCCGCTGGTCATCCCGACGTTCCTCGGCAGTCCCTTCTTCATCTTCCTGTTACGCCAGTTCTTCATGGGCATCCCCAAGGAGCTGCTCGATGCGGCGCGCCTGGATGGCGCGAGCGAGTTGCGCATCCTCGTCACGATCGTGGCACCGCTCGCGGCGCCGGCGCTCATCACGGTGGGGCTCCTGACGTTCATCGACAAGTGGAACGACTTCTATGGGCCGCTCATCTACCTCCAGAGGCCCGAGCTCCAACCGTTGTCGCTGGCCGTCCAGGTGTTCCAGACGAACCACCGGACGGAGTGGCCCTTGGCGATGGCGGCCGCGACCCTCGTCGCCGCCCCACTCGTGCTCATCTACTTCGTCGCCCAACGCAAGTTCATCGAGGGGATCACCCTCACCGGTTTGAAGGGCTGAGAGGAGGAGGCCCTGGCCATCGCGATGCACCCATCTGGCAGCGCCATTCATGTGACATGGAGGAGGTCATCGATGCGAAGGAAGATCGTCGGGTTGGCGATGGCGAGCATGCTGCTCGCTACCGCCTGCGGTGGTTCGACCGCGACACCCGTACCCGCGACCGCGGCACCAGGATCGGTTTCCGCGGCCACGCAATCGCCCGCGGCGAGCCCGCCGGCCGCCGTGGTGACCCTCACGCTCCGCTACTGCTGGGGCGGCGAGGGTGAAGTCAAGGCCATGGAGAAGGTGATCCAGGCCTGGAACGCCGCCCATCCCGAGATCCAGGTCAGGGGCATCAGCGGCAACATCCAGACCGAGGAGATCGCCGCAGCCGTCGCCGGCGGCGCACCGCCCGACATGGTCATCATGTGCGACAACGGCGCGATCGCCGGCTTCGCCCACGACAAGGTGATCATGCCGCTCGACGACATCCTCACCAAGATCGGCGCCGACAAGAGCGACATCATCCCGGCGTCGCTCAAGTGGGTGACCTACCAGGACAAGCTCTACGGGCTTCCCTTCGGCCAGGACACGTGGGCCCTCTACTACAACACCGACGCATTCAAGGAAGTCGGTCTCGACCCGACCAAGCCGCCCACGACGCCTGACGAGCTCTGGGCCGACGCGGCCAAGCTCACCAAGTTCAATGCCGACGGATCACTCGCGCGGGCCGGGTTCATCCCCGACGATCCGGACCGGAACCTCGAGTCCACGTCGAACCTCTTCAACTGTCAGTTCTACGACGCGTCGTCCAAGAAGATCACGGTGAACAGCCCTGAGTGCGTGGCGTGGTTCAACTGGTACAAGAAGTGGTACGACACGTACAACAAGAAGAACGCCATGGTCAACCTCGCGGCGACGCGCACCGGCGGGGACGCCGGGCTGTTCAACACGGGGCAGGCGGCGATGGTCATCATGGGCGAGTGGGAGAACGGCGCGGCGTACATCCCGAGCGCCGCACCCACTCTGCACTACGACACGGCGCCGATTCCGGCGATCAGCCCGGACAAGTACGGGGCCGCGTTCATCAACGGCAACGCGTGGTTCATCCCGACGGGTTCCACGAACCCCGAGGCGGCGGCCAAGTTCGGCATGTACCTCATGACGGACGATCCGTCGCGCACGATGGACATCCAGAACGCCAGCGTGCCGCAGCTGACGTCGCTCCTGACCGACCCGGTCCTCACCGCGATCCCGCACCAGAAGACCTTCCTGAACCTTGTCAACCACAAGGACGCCTGGGTTACCCCGATGATCTCCGTGTACGGCCAGATCAAGGACGGCTTGGGCAGCGCCCTCAGCGCGGTCACCACCGGTGGCGCCGATCCGCAGAAGGCGCTCGACGATCTGGCCAGCCAGCTCCAGGCCAAGCTCGACGCCAACGGGCCGTAACGCTTGACCATCCATCCCGCCTCGTGAACCCATGAGGCCGGCGGACGAGGCCGCCGCGAGCCACAGCGGCTCTTGGCGCGCTCTCGTCGGCTCGATCCGCCGTCCCTGTCCTCCGGACCGGGCGGCGGATCTTTCGTGTGGGCCGGGGGGCCGTCGTGCGACGGCGAACGGCGGATGACGGCCCTGCCTGCCGCGGTCGATCTCAGGGCCGATCATCAGGTCGAACCGATCGGCCTGGACGAGCCGAGGCCGAGACTGAGCTGGCGCGTCGAGCTGGCGCATCCGGCCACCGAACAGGCATCGTTCGCGGTCGAGGTCGCCCGCGACCCGACGTTCGCTCCCGCGGCGGTCGTCTGGACACGTAGCGTTGTCAGTGCGGACGCCGCGATCGTCTTCGACGGTCCCGCACTCGCTTCCCGCGAGCGGCGCTTCTGGCGCGTCCGGGTCGCCGACGACCGCGGGGTCAAGGGCCCCTGGAGCGCTCCCGCATCGTGGGAGATGGGGCTCCTGGCTCCCGACGACTGGGTCGGCCGGTGGATCGGCTGGATCGATCCGGCCATGGCGAGCTGGTCGTCCCGCAGCCCCCTGCTTCGACGATCGTTCCGGCTTCCCGGGGCTGCCGCCCGTGGACGCGCCCATGTGACCGCGCTCGGGCTCGTGGAGCTCACCATCAACGGCCGCCGCGTCGGCACGGACCGGTTGGCGCCGGGCTGGACCGACTACCGGCGCCGCATCCAGGTCCGGACCAGCGACGTCCTGGAACTGCTCCGACCCGGAGAGAATGTCGTCGCCGCGCGACTCGGGCGCGGTTGGTTCGCCGGTGATGTCGGCCAGTTCGGGGCCGAGCAATACGGGGATATCCCGGCTCTCATGGCCCAGATCGAGGTTGACCTCGCTGGCGGTCGCCGGACGATCGTCGCGACCGATACGTCATGGCGGGCGCATCCCGGCCCGCTCGTCAGGGACGACCTGCTGATGGGCGAGTCGTGCGATGCCCGCGATGAGCCGACGGGCTGGGACGAACCCGGGTTCCAGGACGGCGACTGGCGACCGGTCGTGGTCCAGGCCGGGCCCGGTGGGCGACTCGTGGCCCAGCGGGATCCGGGGGTCCGCGTCATCGACGAGCTCGAGCCCCGGGCGATCGCGAGCGTCGGGCCGGACCGCCAGATCGTCGACTTCGGGCAGAACATCGCCGGCCACGTCCGGATCCAGGCCTCCGAGAGCGCCGGGACGACCATCGTCATCCGCCACGCGGAGGCGCTCGATCCCGGGGGCGGTCTGTATACCGCGAATCTGCGCACCGCCAGGCAGACCGATGCGTACACGTTCCGGGGCGATGGCCCGGAGGTCTTCGAACCTCGGTTCACCTCCCACGGATTTCGCTACGCGGAGATCAGCGGGCTCTCGGGCGGCATCGATCCGGGCCGGCTGACGGCGCGCGTGGTCAGCTCGATGGGGCCGGCGAGCGGTTCATTCGCGTGCTCCGACGTGCTCGTGAACCGGATCCATGAGAACGTCATGTGGGGTCTCCGGGGCGGGTTGGTGGGGATCCCGACCGACTGCCCGCAGCGGGATGAACGCCTCGGCTGGACGGCCGACGTCGCGGCGATGGCGCCCAGCGCGCTGTTCCTCGGCGACACCGCGCCCGTCTTCGAGAAATGGCTCATCGACCTGTCCGATGCCCAGCTCCCCTCGGGCGCGTATCCCGACATCGCGCCGCGGATCGGGGTCACTGGGTCCGGCAATGCCGGCTGGGCAGACGCGGGCATGCTCGTCCCGTGGCTGATCTATGAGCGTACCGGGAATGTCGGCGTGATCGAGCGGCAATACGACTCCATGCTCGGGTTCCTCCGGTTCCTCGGGGCCGACCATATCGGCGGCGTGCGCCACGGCGGTCGGTACGGCGACTGGCTGGCCCTCGAGGGGCCGACAAGCCTCGAGTTGATCGGCACGGCCTACCTGGCCCGGTCCGCGGCGCTCTTCGTCCGGATGGCCCGCCTGCTGGGCCACGATGGCGATGCGGACGAGGTCGCTCGGCTGGCCGCCCGGGCGCGCGCGGCCTTTCGTCGTCGGTTCACGACCGCCTCCGGGACGCTCGGCGAGGAGACGCAGACGGGATATGCCCTCGCCCTCGGGTTCGATCTCCTGCCGCGTGACGCCAGGTCCACCGCCTCAGACCGCCTCGCGCACCTCATCGAGGCGGCCGGCGGGCATCTCCTGACCGGTTTCCTGGGCACTGGGCTTGTCCTCTCCGCGCTGTCCGACCACGGTCACCACGAGCTGGCCACGCGACTCGCGCGCCAGGACACCTACCCCAGCTGGGGCTACGAGGTCCGCCAGGGCGCCACGACGATCTGGGAACGCTGGAACAGCTGGACCCCCGAGGACGGCTTCGCGGATCCGGGGATGAACTCGCTCAACCACGCGGCGCTGGGATCGGTCGCCGATTGGCTCCACCAGCACCTCGCCGGCCTCGCACCGGGCGCGCCCGGGTATCGGACGATGCTCGTGCGACCTCGACCGGCAGCCGGAATCGAATGGGCGCGCGCGGCTCACGAATCGCCCCACGGCAGCCACTCGGTCGAGTGGATGGCGGACGCGCGGCACCTCGAGGTGACGGTCGAGGTGCCGCCGAACACGTTCGCCGAGGTGGTCGTCCCGGCCACGGGGCGGACGCTCTCGGTCGCTGGCCATCGCCCCCGATCGGGTGCCCGGGGAGTCGTTCGTGTCGCGTCGTCCGCGGGCGAGCACCGCCTGACGCTGAGCTGGGGCCGCCATCACATCGAGGTCGCTCGCTGACATGAGCCGGCACGTTCCGACGGAAGGGACCGAACCCTGGGAGCGGCCGGCGCCGGCCGACCGTGCCGCGCGCAGTGAGGCGATCGAGCGGCGCATCCACGACGCGGCGACCCGGATCTCCGATGCCGGCCTGCGCCGCCTGCTCGAGGGGACGCTCCCGAACACCCTCGACACGACCGTCGTCGCCGGCGGCACCGACGAGCGCCCCGACACGTTCATCGTGACCGGCGACATCGATGCCATGTGGCTGCGCGACTCGACCGCCCAGGTCTGGCCATACCTCGCATCGGTCCCGGACGACGCCGGTCTCGACCGGCTCCTCCGCGGGGTCATCCACCGGCAGAGCGACCAGATCCTGCTCGACCCGTACGCCAACGCATTCCTGTCCGACGACCGACCCGGTGAGTGGGCCGCTGACGAGACGGAGATGCGGCCCGGGGTCCACGAGCGCAAGTGGGAGCCGGACTCGCTCCTCGCGTTCTGCCGCCTCTCCGCGGGCTACGCGAGCGCCAGCCATTCGCTCCGGCCGTTCGACGGCGCGTGGCGTGGCGCCCTGGGATCGGTGCTGCGAACTCTGCGGACCGAGCAGCGCCTCGACGGCGCCAGTCCCTACCGGTTCCACCGTCCGGACGGGGATCCCACGGACTTCGTGCCGAACAACGGGCTCGGCGCGCCGAGCCGCCCGAACGGGATGGTCCACGGGGCGTTCCGTCCATCCGACGACGCGTCGGACCTGCCGATGAGTGTCCCGATCAACCTGGCGCTCGCAGCCGCGCTCGATGCGGTCGCACCAGTGGCCGCGGCCGTGGACGAACTCGAGCACGCGAGGGAGGCACGTGCGCTCGCGTCCGAGGTCCGCGCCGGTGTGGCGCGCGATGGGATCGTCCGGCAGGGCGCGGAGACCGTCTGGGCCTACGAGGTGGACGGCCTGGGCAGTCGCGTGCTCATGGATGACGCGAACGCGCCGAGCCTCCTCTCCCTGCCCTACTTCGGGGCGTGCGACATCGCCGATCCGATCTACGTCGCCACGCGGCGCCGGGTCCTCTCGCCCGCGAATCCGTGGTGGTTCCAGGGCCGGGTCGGCGACGGCGTCGGCTCCCCGCACACGGGTCCGGGCCGCATCTGGCCGATCGCCGTCGCGATGCGGGGCCTGACCGCGACGTCCGACGAGGAGCGCCTCGCTGCCGTCCGCATCCTTGGCGCGTCGCACGGCGGCACGTACCTCGCGCACGAGTCGTTTGACCCGGACGATCCCACGCGATACACGCGACCCTGGTTCGCCTGGGCGAATGCCGTGGTCGGTGAGCTTCTGGAGCGCGCCGCCCTCGAGGGCCTCCTGGCGTGACCGGCCGAGCCGGCCGAGTCCGCCTCAGCCGACCCGCTTCAACTTCCCGGTCCGCTTCGCGTAGTGCTCCGCGCGCCCGAAGGCCCACAGCCCGAACGGGATGAGCACGATGCCCAGGACGATGAGCGGCCAGATGTCGCGCCCGAGATCGGCCGCCCCCACGCCGTTTGTGAGCCCGGCCCGCACGCCGTCCAGCACGTAGGTGGCCGGGGACAGGTGCGAGAGCACCTGCATCCAGCCTGGCAGGATATCGATGGGGTAGTAGACGCCGCTCACGAGGAGCAGGCTGGACTGGACCACGAAGGTCATCTGGGCGCCGCGCTCCACGTACAGGAGCGGCAGGATGGCGGCGAGGATCCCGATGCCGACGAAGCTGAACGAGCCGAGCGCCATGAACACGGCCGTCGTTCCGGCGTTCGCCTTCGACAGGTCGAGCTGCGGGAAGAAGAGCATCAGGACGACGAAGATGACCGCCGTATGGATCAGGCCGTAGACCATCGCGTACGCGACCTGTCCAACGAGCCGTGACGATCGCCGGATCGGGGCCATCATCGTGTACTCGAGGGTTCCCTCCCAGCGTTCGACCGCGATCGTCTCGGCGATCCAGCTGAACACCACCGACAGGTAGTTCCAGAAGATCGCCCCGACCATCAGCGACAGGACGAGCCGGTTGCTGCCCTGATCGACGCCGATGAGCGAGATCGACAGCGCGCTGGCGACCGAGTAGACGAGGAAGGCGACTTCCCACGCCCACGTGCGCCGGGTGAGGTTGAAGTTGCGTTCCATGAAGGCGTACGACGCCCGCAGCTCTTCACCGATGATCGTCATGACAGCGCCTCCTCGCCGTCCTCGGCGATATCGTCATCGAGCGAGCGGCCGGTGTAGGCCATGAACACGTCCCAGAGCGTCGCCTCCCGCCCGAGCCGCGTCGACGCCGACGCGATGAGGCCCCCGGGCGTGTCCTCAGCGACGATCCGACCGCTGTCGATGATCGTGATCTCGTCGCACAGTCGCTCCGCCTCGTCGAGGTCGTGCGTGGTCAAGACGATCGTCGTGTCGTGCGTCGCGCGGATCTCCTCGATGAACTCCTGGACGTCGAGCTTCGATCGTGGGTCGAGTCCGGTCGTTGGCTCGTCGAGCAGGAGGAGCGCCGGACTGGTGAGCAGCGCCCTGGCGACCGCGACCTTCTGTTGCATGCCCCGGCTCATCTGCTCGATCGGCCGATCCACCCGGTCGCTGCCGACGTGGAGGCGCTCGAGGATCGCGTACACGGACTTCCTGGCCACGTTGATGTCGAGGCCGTAGACCCGCGCCGCGAAGGTGAGGTTCTCCATCGGGCTGAGCTTCTTGAAGAAGGCCGCGTCGACGCTGACCCTGTTGATCAGGCGTTTGACCTTCAGCTCATCGCGCTCGATGTCGTGGCCGAAGACCTCGACCCGCCCGGCATCCAGCGTCAGGAGGCCGGCGATGAGGCGGATGAGCGTCGACTTGCCCGACCCGTTCGCGCCGAGCACGCCATGGATATCCCCACGCTCGAGGCGCATCGACACGTCCGTGACCGCCTCGACGGGCGCTTTGCCCCGGCCCACCGCGAACGACTTGGTGACGTGCTCGATGAGCAGCGCCGGGGGTTCGGCCGCCGCTCCTGGTACGTGAGATCGGGTCTTCGAACGGTCTGCGGTCGGGGGCATGATCACGGCGGACTCCAGGGGCACACGCATCAGCGACAGGGGAGCCTGCACGCCCGGACCATCGTCCAGTGGCCCCGCGACACTTCGTGCAGTTCGAGTCCGCCACAGCAGGGCGGGAGATCGAAAAAGCCGCGGACCCTTGGCCCACGGCTCCCTGCGTCTCTGCTCGGCGGCGGTGCCGCCTGGAATCACCCAGATATGGGCACAGACCATGCGCGGATGTCGACGCTCCCGTGGGCCAGCGCGTGTCGAGCTGCGGTTAACATACGAGGGCCTCGGTTAGCGGCATGCCACCGAGTGGTCCATCCGAGTGACGGACGAGCCACCAGCAGCGGATTCTAGACAGCGGCCCGGGCGCAGTCAAAGCGCCTCGGCGGCCTCGAGGTGTCGCGTCGCTCGACGACCCAAGCTCCGGACCAGCCCAGACATGCGATCCCGAAGCGTTCCTGCGTGCATCCGACGCGTGGGTGACGTGGACGCCCCGCCGCGCCTGCCCCGCGCAACACGCCGAGTGCCGGTGCGTCTTATCCCGGACCGACCAGATGCCCACCATGGGCCGCGACCCCAGGCCGGTGCTGGGAGCGAATGGGGGAGCACGCCATGAGTGGTCCGACGGCGCGCCGGGGAAGCTCGATCGGACGGCGGCGGGGCGCCGCGGCCCTCGTCCTCGTCGCCAGCGCCGCGATCGTCGTGGGCGTCCTGGCGACGGGCGGGCCGACTGGCCCATCGGCGAGTCTCTCCACCTCGCACGGCACTCCCGGGGTGACTGCAACGACCCCGGGGGTCGCCACCGCCTCGCCGGCCCGGCCCGACGCCACGTTGCCACCCGATGCGGCGTGGTCCAAGCTCGAGATCGCCGCCCCGTTCGCCGCCGTCGCCGACCTGCGCGCCGACCGCGCCGACCAGGCCGGCGTCCAACTCGATACGAGTTTCACCCTCACGAGCCGATCGGGCGCCGACCCACGGGCCTTGGCGACCCGGCTCGAGACGGAGCCACCGATCGACCTGGCGATCGTCGACGCCGCCGGAAGTGGGTCGGTCGGGCTGCGACCGACCGATCGGCTCGCGGCGGGAAGGATCTACCGGTTCACCCTCCGAGCCGAGGACGGCACGGTCGCGGGCTCGTGGGCCTTCCAGGCGCGTGCCCCGCTGCATGTGGTCTCCCTCCTGCCCGGGAACGCCACGACCGGGGTTCCGGTCCGAACCGGCATCGAAGTCACGTTCGACCAGGACGCGGCCGCGGATATGGCGCGCTTCTTCACGATCTCGCCGGCGGTCGACGGACGGTTCGAGCGGCGCGGTCGCACGCAGGTGTTCGTGCCCACCGGACTGCGGGCCGCGACGCTGTACACGGTCCGCATCCGGCACGGCCTCCCGCTGAGCGGGACCGAGCTGAGCCTGGAGCGAGACGTCACCTTCCGATTCGAGACCGCGGGGCCGGACCAGGCCCCGGCGGTGCGATTCAGGTTCGGCCGCGCGGTGATCGAGGCGAGCCCGACCGACCGGCCGATCGTCGCGCTCGTGGTGGACACCCCCGATTCGGTCGCCACGATCAAACCGCCCAAGTCGGTCGAGGTCCGCGTCTATCGGTTCCCCTCGCTCGCAGCGACCGTCGGGCCGATGCAGAGGTTCCTGGCCGGACCGGGCTGGGCCGACTTCAGCGACCCGAGCATCCCGACCACCGGTCTGCCGCGCGTGATGACCTTCAACGCTCCGCTCCCTGCCTTGCCCGGCGTCGCGGATCAGATCATCACGTTCCCGGCCCGACTTCCACGCGGCTGGTACCTCGTCGAGGCGGGGACGGCTCGGCCTGGCCAAGCCATCCTCCAGGTCACCGAGGTCTCGGCATGGGTGGCGGTCCTGACGGATCGGACGGTCGCGTGGGTGAACAACACGGCGACGGGCGGGGCCATCCCGGGTGCTGCCGTCCGGCTCGTCGGCGGAGGCTCGCTGGGCAGGACCGGCTCCGATGGGTTGCTCGACGCACCGACGCCTGCGGACCTGGTCCCGCCCGAGAGCGATCCGGCCGCTGTTCCGATGACCCAGGACGCCGCGCAGTCGCCCATCCTGGTCGTCGAGGCGCGCAACGGACATGCCCTGCTTGTCCCGTTCGACGTGGACGGGCAGGGAGGCGTCTACCGGGGCGAGTGGGGCAAGGACGCCCCGTCCGTCCGATCGGCCTGGTGGTCGGTCATCGGGACGGACCGGTCGGTCTACCGGCGCGACGACCAGATCGCAGCCTGGGGCTTCCTCAGGGGACGGATCGACGGACGCGTGCCGACGTCGGTCGAACTGCGCCTCGTCCTGCTCGCGAACGCCGGCCAGACGGATGCCCCGGCAGTCGTCAGGGTGACCACCCGCCCGGCCTCCAGCGGTGCCTACGCCGCCAAGCTCGTCCTCGCCGGCGTGGCCGTCGGAAGCTACTACCTCGAGGCCGTCGTGGACGGCCGCGTGGCCTCCGCCATATGGCTCGATGTCGGGATCATCCACAAGCCGGCCTATCGCCTCACCGTGACCACCGACCGGCACGTCGTCGTCGCGGGCGATCGGGTGAACGCGACCGTGACCGCCAGCTTCTTCGACGGCCAGCCGGTGCCCGGCACGCCCCTCGCGATCCAGGCGGACACCGATGAGGAGACGGTCCTCGACACTGTCTCGACCGATCGGGATGGGCAGGCGACCACCCGCTGGACAGCGCCGATCCCGTACCCGGAAGGTCCCGAGTCCGTGCGGTTGTCCGCGGTCCCGGCCCGGCCCGAGGAGGGCGACATCCGAGCCGATGCGCCCGTCGCCGTCTTCCCGAGCGCGGTGACGCTCACAGCCACGGGCACGCTCACGGGACGCCATCTCGTCGTGACGGGTTCGGACCACGCGGTCGACCTCACCCGCCTCGAGCGCGAGCTGACGACGGTTCCGAAGCCTGACATCTCGAGCCTCGATCCGAATGGGAAGCCGATCGTCGGCGCGACGGTGACGGCCGAGATCACCGAGCTCATCCCCATCCGGCGGCTCGTCGGCTACGACTACGACCCGATCACCAAGCTCGTCGTGCCGCGCTACGAGTACGACACCCAGCGGAAAGCGTTGCGGACGCTGAGCCTCAAGACGCACAGCGGCGGGGCGTTCCGGCTGACGCTCACCGTGCCGGTCGCCACTCACGACTACCAGGTCATCCTGCGGACCCACGACGGAGCCGGTCGGATCGCTCAGTCGAGCGTCATGGCGTCGCGTGCCCTCGCCGCGGAGCCGAGCCGGGAGCCGGTCTTCGAGAACGCTGGCAAGGCCGGCGGGCAGGATCTCGTCTACCGGATCGGCGATCCGATCCGCCTGACGATGACCGACGGCGTCCGGCCCCTTCCCACGGGCCGCACGAACCGGTACTTCTACCTGGTCTCGCGGCAGGGCCGGCGTTCCGCGTTCGTGACCACGACCCCGCGCTTCAGCCGCACCTTCAGCTCCGCGGACGCCCCGGGCATCTTCATCATCGGCGTCCACTTCAACGGTCGGACGTATGAGCCCAAGGCGGCCGCGTGGGCGACCTTCGACACCCGGCAGCGGAGCCTCACGGTCGAGTTGTCGAGCGCTCGGCCGAGCTACCGACCGGGCGAGACGGTGACGTTGACCGTCCGGACCAGGGACGCGACCGGGCGGCCCACCCCGGCCACCGTGACCGTGCGGGCCGTCGACGAGAAGCTGTTCTCCATGGGCGCTGCGCAGGTCGCCGATCCGTTGGGCAGCCTCTACCAGCGCGTCGAGAGTGGGATCGTCCGGCTCACTGCCACCCACCAGCTTCCGATCGGGGGGACCGAGGGCGAGGGCGGATCGACCGGCGGTGGTGGCGGCGACGTCACCCAGGCCCGGGACGACTTCCGCGACACGGCCGTGTTCCGTCAGCTCGAGACCAACGCTCACGGTGATGCGACGGTCACCTTCCAGCTGCCCGACGACCTCACCGCGTGGCATGTCAGTGCCAGTGCCATGACCGCCTCATTGCAGGCCGGCGAGGGCCAGCTGATGCTCCCGGTCGGACTGCCGTTCTTCGTCGACGCGACGATCGCCGACGAGTACCTCGCCTCGGATCGCCCCGTCATCCGACTGCGGGCCTACGGCACATCGCTCAGATCGGGCGATCCGATCTCGTTCAACGTGGCCGGCCCCTCGCTTGGCCTGGCTTCGACCGTGGTCGATGGGACCGCCTTCCGCGACGTCTCGATCCCGTTGCCGCAGCTCTCCGTCGGGGTCCACAAGATCACGATCGGCGCCAGTGCCACCACTCCGGGCGGCGCGGCCCTGGCCGATCGACTCATCCGGACGATCACGGTCGTTCGGTCACGGACCGCGCAGACGCGGACTGCCTTCGATACCGTCACGGCAAACCTCAGCGTGCCGGGCGGCCCCGACATCACGACCTACACGTTCAGCGATGCCGGACGCGGCCGGTTCGTCGCCGCCTTGACCGAGCTGGCGACATCGAGCGGCCCGCGGATCGACCAGGCGGTCGCCGCGGCGACCGCACGCGACCTGCTGATCGCCGACTTCGGGTTCGACCCCGCCCTGCTCCCGCCGGACGCGTTCGATCCGGCCACCTACGAGGTCCACCAGCAGACGAACGACGCGGATGAGGTCATCGCAGCCGGCCTGCCACTGCTCCCATACGGTGGCCCGGATGCCCGGCTCACGGCCAGGGTCGCCCTGGTCGCAGCCGATCGATTCGACCGAGGGAGCGTGCGCGACGCGCTCAACACCGTGCGCAATCTGCCCTCGACGACGCGGGACCTGCGGATCGCGGTCCTGGCCGGCCTCGCCGGACTTGATGAGCCGGTCCTCTCGGATCTTCGGACTGCCGCAGCGGCGACGGACCTGAGCGTCAGCGAACGGATCGACCTCGCGCTCGGCTTCGTTGCCGCCGGCGATGACGCCGCTGCCCTGGCCATCGAGCGCGACCTGCTCCGGACCGACGGACAGCGATTCGGGAGTTGGACGCGGCTGCACGTCGGGACCACGCTCGACGAGACCGTCGGCGCGACCGCCGGCCTCGCGCTGGTCGCCGCCGGGATCGGCGATCCGATCGCCGTCTCGCTCGCGGCGTACGTCGACGCGAATCCGGCCCGCGACGAGCTCCACGTCCTCGATCAGATCGGCGTGATCGAGCGGCTGCTCCTGCGCACACCGGCGGCCCCGGCCAGCTTCGCCTGGACCGTCGACGGTAACCGCAGTGTGGTTGACCTCGGGCCGGGACGGGCGTTCACGGTCGCGCTGACCGCGGCGCAACGCGCCACGCTCCGCCTCGAACCGCTCACCGGGCAGGTCGGGATCGCCGCCTCGTGGGCCGAGCCGGTCGACCTGACGACGCTGACATCGGATCCCGCCCTGGGCCTCACCCGGACGATCACGCCGGTCGGAACGATCGGGCCCGATTCCCTCGTCGTTGTGGAGTTGATGCCGACGTTCGCGGGTCAGGCCATCCTGGGCGGATATGAAGTCGTCGACTTCGTACCGTCAGGGCTCGCTCCGGTGGCGCGGACCGACGGCTGGGTGGGCACCGATGGCGCGAACGGGCCGTATCGCATCGTCGGCCAGGAGGTCGACTTCTCGGTCGACAACGTCGCGAACCCCTTGCGGGTGCCGAGATTGCGCTACCTGGCCCGGATCGTCACGCCGGGCGACTACGCCTGGGAGCCCGCCTCGATGCGGTTGGCCGTCGCGCCCGAAGATGCGGCGTTCACGGCCCCGACCCGGGTGACGGTCGCCGATCGGTGACCCGGCGATCTGGTCATGGTATCGACCCATGAGCCCGGGTCCCTGACAAGCGTTCATCCGGGCGCTGGCGCCGGAGACCTCAATATCGAGTCCGGCCACCGCGGCGCGGAAGGCCGGGCAATCCTCGATCGCTGCGTGCTCGGTAACCTCGCAAACGATCGGCATACGAGGCGCTGCATCGTCCGCCCGAGCGAACCATGAGCGATGCCGCGTACGACGCCCTCCACGCTGTCTCGACTGCACCGTATCCCCGACAGGCCCGGATTGTTTGGCGCCGAGGCGCGGTCCGTTTGTCAGAGGCGCGGTCCGTTTGTCAAACGCTCGCCCGTACTACCGGGGGAGCGTCGGCCGCCACCCGGAGCGGGCAAGCTCGACCCCATGAACCCGGATGCCATCACCAGACCACCGTCGAGCTCGGATGAGCTCGAGCGTGCCCGGATCAGCCGCCGCCTCGAGGAGTTCGTCCGCGGCGGTCGAAGGCGCCGGCTGACGCTGCCCGTGCCCGTCTCGCCCGCCGCATCCGCGGATCGAGGCATCCTCATCGGCGAGCTTCGCGAGGCCGGCTGGACGTACATCGCCATCGCGCGCGTCGTGGGCATCTCGCGCCAGCGCGTGGCGCAGATCGACCGGGCACGGGAGGATCGGCGGCAGCCTTGACGCGTGCCCGGGCCCGTGCGCCCGGGGGTCAGATCCAGACGGGCCGAGTGGCACCCGGCCAACAGGCCGTCCGCCCTACTGGACCTGCCACTCGTCTGGAATACCGTGACCCCGTCCGATACACACGAGGCAGGGCATTCCTCGGCGTATCAGGCTCAAGCGCCCCGGCCGGATCCCCCCTCGGCCGGGGCGTCCTCCTGTCCAGCGTGTCGTGGGTCTCAGTACGTCCTGGCGTCGGCCTCCTCGACGATCCAGACCTGCGGTGTCCCATCGACACCTCCGCGTTCCATCGCCGCAGGGAGCGACGGGTCCTGCGAGAACGACCGAGCGCCCTCGAGCGTCGCGAACTCGTTCACGATCACGACCGAGTTCGGGTCCGACACGTCGCGAGTGACCGAATGGCCGGTCGCTCCATGCTGGCGCCGGACGTCCTCGTGCTCCGTGAACACCGGGAACCAGCGGTCGTAGTCGGCCACGTGGTGCTGGACGATCACCTTCGTCATCGCTGGATGCCATCCCTTTCGCCTTGGACCGAGCCTTCATGGCGCGGTCATTAGGCCCCTAACTATATAGTTAGGCACCATATTGTCAATACCCGTATCATGGCTCGATGCCGAAGATCCGGATGCCCGACGACTTCTATGACCAGACGCCGGACGCGAACTTGCTGGCCACCGAGGCGGTGATGAACACCATCCGCACCGCCGACGTGCTCTTCGACCTCATCGGGCGACTCCTCCGCCCGCTCAATGTCAGCGCCGCAGGCGGTCTCGTTCTCGGGATCCTCCGCGACCATGGGCCGCTCTCTCCATCCGAACTTGGGGACCGGCTCATCGTGACCCGTGCGACGGTCACCGGCCTCCTCGACTCCCTCGAGCAGCGTGGGTTCGTCCGCCGCTCCGCGAATCCAGCCGACCGCCGGAGCCTGTTCGTCCAGATCACGCCAGCGGGACTGACCGTCCTCCAGGAGCTCAGGACGATCGTCCATCGCAACGAGAAGGCCTGGCTGAGCGGCCTCTCCGATCTGGAGCTGCGTGCCTATGTCGCGCAACTCCACCGGATCCAGGACAGCCTCGCCGCGGTGTCAGACAGCGTCGACTGACGTCGCGTCCGGCCAGACTCGAGGTTGCGTACCGGTACCGGCAAACGAATGTACCGGGCACAGACCATTCGACAGCGGATACCATGCCGCGATGCGAACCAGACTCGTCATTCCAGCCCTTCTCGTCGCCGTTCTCGCCGCCTGCGGCGGCAGCGGCGGCACGGCGTCCAGCGCCAACCCACCGGCCGCCAGCAGCCAGACATCGACCGGCCAGCCAACCACCGCGCCCGCGGGCAACGGGAAGGTCGATTGCGCCACGATCAAGACCGCGGCCCAGGAGCTACTGAGCGTGCAGTTCCTCGCTCAGCTCAAGGACGCGGACACCATCGCACAGGTCAAGGCGAAACAGATCGGCGACCTCGACCTCGACAAGTTCCTTGCCGCCATGCACGACCTCCACGCTCTCGACTCCTATACGTCGGTGCTCGGTGACCCCAAGCCCGCCATCGACTTCTACGAGAAGGCCGGCACGGCCGCCAAGGTGCTCTTCGCCACCGACCCGATGACGCAGGCCGCGATCGACACCTACAACCTGAATGTCGGTACGGTCGCCGCCTTCATCGGCCACCAGGCCGCGATCTCCGGAGCGATGGGCACCGCGGGCTGCTGAGCCCGCCTAGGTCAGGCAGGCGGCGCGCTGGAGCACGAGCCTCGCGAGCGCGTCATCCACGCTGCGGCCGCCGGCGGACCCGCGAGATCGCCCGGCACGCCTGCCGCGGGGCGTCCGCCGCTCAGCTCGCGTAGTCCCCCGGATCGGACGAGCCGCCGGCCGAAGGATCCTGGGGGTCCCATCCTGAAGGATCGTTCGATGCGACGGCGGTGGTCGGGTCGGGGCTCTCGTAGTCGCCCGGTTGCTCCGGCGGCGCGGGGGGTACGACCGGTACCCAGGCGCCATTGACGCACCGTTCGATGGCCACGTTGTCCTGGAAGATCTCCCAGCCGTTCGGATACGACTGGCCATCGGCGCCCAGGCAGGCCCCGGGATCGGGGGGAGCGTCGGCATTGGCCGGGCTCGGGGTCGTATCGATCGGCTTCTGCGCTCCTTCCCCGAACGGGATCGTCACGGTCGCCGAATGCTGGTCCCCGTCCGTGGAGACCTCCGCCTTCCCGCCGCCCGGGAGCGGCACACCGGCCGTCGCCTTCGTGCTGTCGTCCTGCTCCTGCGCGCTGCGGTTGGGATCGTCCGTCCGAGGCAGGTCGGGGTCCCGGGCCGTGTCGGAACGCTGGGTGCCACCGCTCACGGTGCTGTCGTCGGTCACGGGATCCTCCGCAGGCTTCGTCGTCTCGAGCATCGGCCTCGTGCCCGCCCCACGCGATGGGCGGCCGGCCGACCCGACGACCGACATCATCCTACGCTCAAGACACGGCGAGTCGCCGAGCCGATGATGCCCTCCGGCCTCGCCGAGTGGTGATGTGGCCCGATGCCAGGGGATCACCGACAGATGGGATCAGGCGTCCACGGATCCGATCGTCTCCCTCTTCGTCGGCAGGAGCAGCGAGAACACGAATCCGAGGAGGACGAAGCCGGCCGCGATGAACCCGGCGAAGCGGGTCGCGGTGACGAATGCGTCCTCGATCGGCTTCACCGTCTCCGGCAGCGCCGCGAGGAAGGCAGGATCGCGGAAGCAGGCGGCCTGCTCCGGCGGGAGCGCCGCGGCTCCGCCACCGAATCCGGCCCCCGCGGCCTGCGACGGATCGCGGAGCGCCGGCAGCACCTGCCCGGCAGACTCGTCGACGAGGTTGGTCACGAGCTGGACGCAGGCCGGTGACACGCCCGGCATGGACGCCGCGATGTTGTTCGAGCTGCCCGAGACGAGCGTCGAGAAGAGGACCGTCCCCAGGACGGCGATGCCGAGCGCCGAGCCGACCTGGCGCAGTGTCGAGTTCGCACCGGAGGCGATCCCCGACCGCTCCACGGGCACGTCCGACAGGACGATGCTCGTGAGCTGGGCCGTGGCAAAGCCGACGCCGATGCCGTACACGAACAGGGGAATGGCGAGCATGAACCCCGTCACGCTCGTGGAGATCAGCAGCGTCGTCGCGACGATCCCGAGCGCCTCGAGGGCCATGCCGACGGTGACCACCCAACGTGGACCGTAGCGCCGGGCGAGCGTCGCCGCGCCGGGCGCAGCGAAGAACGCGCCGATGGCCAGGGCGAGGAATACGAGTCCCGTCTCGAAGGCGGTGTAGCCGATGACCGCCTGGAGGAAGAGCGGCAGCGCGAACAGGAGGCCGAACTCGCCGAGCGACACGATCGTGCCGGCCAGGTTCCCGAAGCGGAAGCCGCGGTAGCGCCACAGGGTGAAGTCGAAGAGGTAGAACCGTCCTGCGTTCCGCCGGCGCGTCTCCACGAACACGAACGCGGCGAGGGCGATGAGGCCGGATGCCAGGGCGACCGGGATGACCGACACGCTCGCGAACGGCCACGTCCAGCCGAGGACGGTGAACGCGTGACCGCTCGGCGTCCACCAGCCGTACTGGCGGCCCTCGATGAGGCCGAAGATGAATGCGCCGAGGCCGAACGTGATGAGGATGAAGCCCGGGAGGTCGAAGCCCGGCTTGGCGGCCTCGTCCTTCGACTCGCCGATGTAGTGGAGCGTGCCGGCGATCGCCAGCAGGCCGACAGGCAGGTTGATGAAGAACGCCCAGCGCCACGAGAAGTAGGTCGTCAGGAAGCCGCCCAGGAGCGGACCGACCGCCGCGACGCCGCCGATGACCGAGCCCCAGATCCCGAATGCGATCGCCCGGTCGCGTCCCTGGAAGTTGGCATTGAGGATCGCCTGCGTGGATGGGAGGATCATCGCGCCGCCGACGCCCTGGAGGACGCGGGCGAGGATCAGAAGGTCACCGCTCGGGGCGAGGCCCGCGAGGACCGAGGCCACGATGAACAAGCCGAGGCCACCGAGGTACAGGCGCCGTCGGCCGAACACGTCGCCAAGGCGCCCGAGCGTGATGAGCAAGGCCGCGAAGACGAGCGCATAGGTCGTGTTGATCCATTCCGCCTGGGTCGAGTCGAGCTTCAGCTCTCGGATGATCGAGGGGACGGCGACGTTCACGATCGTCGCGTCGACGATGATCATCGCGACGCCGACGCTCAGCATCGCAAGGCCGAGCCAGCGGCCGCGACCCGTGGCCTGCATCGCGGCTCCGTTCGGCTGGTCCGTCATGCGATTCCCCGTCGTTTCTCGAACGCGATCTGCAAATCCTGGCTGATCCCCGTGGCGAAACCCGCCTCGTTGATGGCCAGGTAGTACTCCCACATCCGGATGAACCGCTCGTCGAAGCCCAGGCCACCGACGGACTCGAGCCCGGCCATGAACCGGGTCCGCCAGGCCCGCAGAGTCCGGGCGAAGTCCGGGGCGATATCGGTGACGCTGCGGATGAGGAGGCGCGTGTCGTGGCCGGCGCGCTCGATCACGGCGAGCGACGGGCACTGTCCCCCGGGGAAGAAGTAGGTCTG
>DASVIK010000425.1:0-4712 GCA_036382135.1 Candidatus Limnocylindrales bacterium
CGGCTTCGAGAAGACCGATGCGCTCGTGAAGCGCGGCTTCCTGCTGGCCCGCGACGTCCTCCGACCGTACGTGGTCTGACCGATGACCACCGACCGGGTCGCGGGACGGACCTACCGCGACGTCGCCAAGACCATCGACCATTCACTCCTCCGTCCCGAGCTCGACGACGCGTTCATCGCCGACGGCTGCCGGCTGGCGGCCGAGTACGACGTCGCCTCGGTCTGCGTCCGGCCCGTCGACGTGGCGCGGGCCCGCGCCTTCCTCGCCGGCTCGGACGTCGCCGTCGGCACGGTCATCGGCTTCCCCCACGGCAGTCACACGACCGCGACCAAGGTCTTCGAGGCGAAGCGCGCCCTCGCCGACGGGGCGGTCGAGCTCGACATGGTCATCGACATCGGGGCGCTCCGGTCGGGCCGCGACGCCGACGTCGAGGCCGACATCGAGGCGGTCGTCGCGGTCGGCCACGCTGGCGGGGCGATCGTCAAGGTCATCTTCGAGAACGCCTACCTCACCGACGACGAGAAGGTCCGCGCCTGCCGCCTGGCCGAGGCCGCCGGCGCCGACTTCGTCAAGACCTCGACCGGGTTCGCCCCGAGCGGGGCCACCCACGACGACCTGCGCCTCATGCGCCGGACGGTCTCGTCCCACGTCCAGGTCAAGGCGGCCGGTGGCGTGCGCACGCTCGACGCGCTCCTGGCCGTCATGGATCTCGGGGTCACCCGTGTCGGCGCGACCGCCACCCGGGCGATCCTCGACGACTTCCGGGCACGGGTGGCCGGCGCATCGGCTGCCGCCGGCGACGCTGCCACCACCACCGCCGGAGCCGCTCCGGGCGCTCCGGGCGAGGGTGGGTACTGAGCCGTGGGCGACCCCGTCCGCATCGGCATGCTCGGGTCCGGGTTCATCGCGGACTTCTACCTGGCCGGCGCCCGGCTCGTCGCGGACGCGGCCGTCGTCGCGAACTACTCACGGTCGGCGGAGCGGGGCGCGGCGCTGGCCGCCCGCTACGGGATCGCCCGGACCTACGACACGATCGATGCGCTGTGCGCCGCCGACGACGTCCAGCTCGTCATCGTCGCCCTGCCGAATCACCTCCATCTCGAGGCGGTGCGGGCCGCGACCGCGCATGGCCGGGCCGTCGTCTGCACCAAGCCGCTCGGCCGGAACGCCGCCGAGGCGGCCGAGATGGTCCGGCTCGTCCGGGCCGCCGGGGTCATGGGCGGCTACGCGGAGAACATCGCGTTCTCGCCCGACCTCGGCAAGATGCGCGAGATCGTCGACTCCGGGGCCATCGGGCGGATCCTCTCGATCCGGGCCCGCGAAGGCCACTCGGGTCCCCACGCCGCGCACTTCTGGGATGCCGACACCGCGGGCGGCGGCGCGCTGCTGGACATGGGCTGCCACGGCATCGAGGAGGTCCGGATCCTCGTCGGCAAGGACGTCCGGGTGAGCGATGTCTTCGCCTGGGGCGCCACCCTCGTCCACGGCGACAAGACGACCGGTGACGACAACGCGATCGCGCTCCTGCGGCTCGAGGACGGCCGGGTCATGACGATCGAGGCGTCCTGGAGCGCGAAGGGCGGCCTGGAAGGCCGGACCGAGATCTCGGGCACGGGCGGCCGGATCGTCACGGACACGCTCTCGACATCCATCCGCGCCTTCCTCGAGACGCCGGCGGGCTACCTCGCCGAGAAGACCGACGCGGACACCGGCTGGGTCTTCCCGATCGCCGACGAGGCGCGCGTCCACGGCTACGACGCCCAGATCCGTCATTTCGTCGAGGCCTTCCGCGGCGGGACGCGCCCGAGCGAGACGTTCGAGGACGGCTACGTCGTGAACAGCATCATCGACGCGGCATACCGCTCGATGCGGAGTGGCCGCTGGGAACCCGTCGCCCTCGATCCGGAGATCGCGGCCGCATGACGCCGGTCGAGGCTCCCGGGCTGCCCTGGATGACCGCCGCGGTCGCCCTCCTGGAGCGCGTGGCGACGACACAGGCCGGCGCGATCGAGCAGGCCAGCCAGTGGTGCGCCGACGCGATCGCCGCCGACGGCCTCGTCCACCTCTTCGGCACGGGACATTCGCGCATCCCGGTCGAGGAGATGTTCCCGCGCTACGGCTCGTTCCCGGGCTTCAACCCGATCGTCGAGCTCTCGATGACGTTCCACACCCAGGTCGTGGGCGCCAACGGCCAACGCCAGGCGATGTTCATCGAGCGCACGCCGGGCCTGGCCGAGGTGATCCTCGAGAACTTCACCTTCGGGCCGCGGGACGTGATGATGGTCTTCTCGGCCGGTGGCACGACCGCCGTTCCGGTCGAGTTCGCGCGCGGGGCGCGGCGGCGTGGCCTCCGGGTCATCGCCGTGACTTCCGTCCAGCAGTCGATGTCGGCGGAGATCGATCCCGTCGTCGGCAGCCGGCTCCTCGACGAGGCCGACCTGGTCATCGACCTCTGCACACCCCATGCCGACGCGATGGTCCAGGTCCCCGGGCTCGACACGCCGGTCGGCCCCGGTTCGACCGTCGCAGCGGTCGCCATCGTCAATTCCATCAAGGTCCGGACCGCCGAACTGCTCACCGAGCAGGGAGTCATGCCGCCCGTCCTCACCCGCAGCAGCGTCGTGGGGAGCGAGCGGTCCCGGGTCCTGTTCGACCAGGCCTATCGAGAGCATGCGCGGCGGCTCGCCCGCGCGATCGGCCCGCGAGGAGGTGGGTGACGAAGCAAAGGAGGCACGAGGGATCAGGCACATCGACACCGATGATCCGACCGACGACCCACGTTGGGACTCGCGGTCGGCGCAAGGAGGAGTCCGGTTCATGAAGCGAACAACATTGGTCCGCGGCCTCACGGCCTTCGCCGCCGTGGCGATCGCCGCCGCGGCATGTTCAACGGCCGCCACCACGGCGCCGTCGGCCGCGGGGTCCGCCGCCGGGGGCGCCAGCTACAAGATCGGCCTGTCCAATACGCTCCAGGGGAACGGCTGGCGCGAGGAGATGGTCTGCTCGGCAGCAGCCCAGTCCCTCGCCTCCGGACGCGTCTCCTCACTCACCATCGACCACCGCAACACGGACGCGGCGGGCCAGCTCTCGGACATCCGGGATCTGATCGCCAAGGGCGTCAACGCGATCATCGTCAACCCCGTCAGCCCGGACGCGGTCAACGCCGCGCTCAAGGAGGCGATCGACAAGAACATCGTCGTCGTGTCCGTCGACCAGGGCGTGACGCAGCCGGGCGCCTACCTGATGTCCAATGACCAGGTGAATTACGGCTACCTCGGCGCGTCGTGGCTGTTCAAGCAGCTCAACGGCAAGGGCAACGTCATCTACATGCGCGGCGCCGCCGGTGCCAGCGCCGACACCGACCGCGATACCGGGTTCAAGAAGGCGCTCGCCGAGAACCCCGGCATCAAGGTCGTCAAGGAAGTCGCCACCGGGTGGGATCTCGCCAAGGGCGTTCAGCAGATGAACGACATCCTGGCGAGTGGCATCCAGTTCGACGGCATCTGGACGTCCGGCATCGACAACGTGATCGTCGACGCCCTGAAGACCGCCAAGCACCCGTTCGTGCCGATCGTCGGGGCGGACAACGCGGGCTTCGTCAAGCAGCTCCTCACGGAGCCGGGCCTCATCGGCGCCGCGGTCACCAACCCCGCCTCCGTCGGCGGCGCGGGCGTGACCCTGGCCATCAAGGTCCTCGACGGGCAGAAGCCGGCCGACCCGGTCGTGCATGTCACGCCGGTCGTGTGGGACGACGTCACTGATGCCGGCAAGGCTGCCCTGACGGCCGCCAACGATCCGGCGATCGATGCAACGTGGCCGCTCGGGATCCAGATCCCGGACTGGACGACGTACACCAAGGCGCAGATCCTGGCCTGCAAGGGCCCGGGCGCGTAACTTCCGCGGGTTCCTGTCCCTGGGGGATGCCGGCGATCCGGCATCCCCCAGTACTCTGACCCTGACATGACCGACCTGATCCTCGAGGTCACGGGCATCGCGAAGCGGTATGGCGCCGTCACGGCGTTGCGCAACGCTTCGTTGTCTGTGCGCCCGGGTGAGGTCCACGCTCTGATGGGCGCCAACGGCGCCGGCAAGAGCACGCTCGTCAAGATCCTCACTGGAGCGGTCCGACCCGACTCGGGGAAGATCCTCGTGCGCGGTCAGGAGCGCGACCTCCATTCGCCTTCGGCGGCTCGCCGCAGCGGCGTCGTCTCCGTCTACCAGGAACCGGCCCTGATCCCGGACCTGGACATCGAATCGAACCTGCGGCTCACGGCCACCCCCATCGAGCCATTCCGCGCCTTCGTGAGCGGCCTCGGCGTGGCGGACCTCGACCTCCGCGCCCTTCCCCGCCACATGCCGCTGGCGGTCGTGCGCATCGTGGACCTGGCCCGCGCCCTGGCCCAGGAGCCGGACATCCTGCTGCTCGACGAGATCACGGCCGCGCTGCCGGCCGATCTTACGGAACGCGTCCTGGAGGTCATCGGGCGGCAGCGGGCGACCGGCCGCTCGGTCATCTTCATCTCGCACCGCCTGCTCGAGATCGCCGCCGTCTGCGACCGGGCGACCGTGCTCCGGGACGGCGACACGGTCGGGACGGTGGAGATGGGCGCGGGTGCAGAGGACAAGATCGTCGGCCTCATGCTCGGGCCGGCTGGCGCCGCCGCCGCGACCGCCGATGAGGCACGATCCGGCGGCTGGCGCGCCGACGCGA